>JBLRXE010000446.1:0-2361 GCA_047920895.1 Roseovarius sp. | reverse complement strand
GCCACTTGATAAATGTAATTCTATAACATATCAACCCCTGAATGAACCCGGCGGAGGGCGAGATGGACACAATCGGTTTCGAGGCGCATGATCACAAGGGCTGCATGCGCGATGCCATCGCGGCAGTCGAGGCGCATTGCGCGCAGCACAGGCTGCATTTCACCCCCGTCCGCCGCCGCGTGCTGGAAATCCTGCTCAGTGAACATCGCGCCATGGGGGCCTATGAAATCCTCGACACCCTGCGCGATGAAGGTTTGGGATCACAGCCGCCCGTCGCCTATCGCGCGCTCGACTTTCTGGTGACGCACGGCTTTGTCCACAAGATCGAGCGCCTCAATGCCTTTATCGCCTGCACCCATCCGGGGCAGGATCACACACCCGCCTTTCTCATCTGCCGCCACTGCGACGCGGTGGCCGAGGCCCATGCCGAGCCGTCCAAAGGCATGTTGGGCCGCGCCGCCGCCGAGACCGGGTTCACCATCGAACAGGCAGTGGTCGAGGCTATGGGCCTGTGCCCGCAATGCCGCGAGAGCATCCAACCATGCGCCTGATCGAAACCAGGGGGGTGAGCGTCCGCTTTGGCCGTGCCACCGTGCTCGACAACGTCAGCCTCACCCTTGACCGGGGCGAGATTGTCACCATCGTCGGCCCCAACGGATCGGGCAAATCCACGCTGCTGCGCGCCCTTATCGGGGCACAGAAACCGGCGCGCGGCGAGATCATCCGCCGCCCCGGCCTCCGCATCGGCTATGTGCCGCAAAAGCTGCATATCGACCCGACGCTGCCGCTGACCGTCACCCGCTTTCTCAGCCTGCCCCGGCGGCACCAGGCCACGGCCACGCGCGCGGCACTGGAGCAGGCGGGGCTGCCGGACCTGCGCGACCGGCAGATGGCCGACCTCTCGGGCGGACAGTTTCAGCGCGTTCTGCTCGCCCGCGCCCTTCTGGAACAGCCCGACCTCCTCATTCTCGACGAGGCAACGCAAGGCCTCGATCAACCCGGCTCTGCCGCCTTTTACCGCCGCATCGAGGAAGTGCGGCGCGAGTTGAACTGCGGCGTGCTGATGGTCAGCCATGAATTGCACGTCGTGATGAGCGCGTCAGATCGGGTGATCTGCCTCAATGGGCACATCTGCTGCGAAGGCCGCCCCGAGGTGGTCGCCCAGGCCGAGGCCTACCGCGCCATTTTCGGCACCGGCACCCAAGGCGCGCTGGCGCTCTACCGGCATGAGCACAACCACGACCACAACCATGACCACCCTCACAACCACGAGGCCGCCGAATGATGCTGGATGATTTCATGGTCCGCGCCGCCCTCGCGGGCCTTGGCGTGGCGCTGGCCGCCGCCCCCTTGGGCAGCTTTGTCGTCTGGCGGCGCATGGCCTATTTCGGCGATGCCACGGCCCACGCGGCAATCCTTGGCGTGGCGGTCGCGCTGGCGTTTTCCATGTCGGTCTTTGTCGGGGCGCTGGCCATGTCGCTGATCATGGCGACCACGGTCTCGACCCTCTCGGGGCGCGGCTTTGCCATGGATACGATGCTGGGGGTTCTGGCACATTCCGCACTGGCCTTTGGTCTTGTCGCGGTGTCATTCCTCTCGGGCGTGCGGATTGATCTGATGGCCTATCTCTTCGGCGATATTCTGGCGGTCAGCCGGGGCGATTTGCTGGTAATCTGGGGCGGTGCGGCGCTTGTGCTCAGCCTGCTTGCATGGCGTTGGCAGGCGCTCTTGACCACGACGCTCAGCCCGGATCTGGCGTGGTCCGCGGGCATCGACCCGCGCCGCGAACAGCTTGTGCTCACATTGGCGCTGGCGGTGGTGGTGGCGGTGGCGATCAAGGTGGTGGGCGTTCTGCTCATCGCCGCCATGCTGATCGTGCCCGCCGCCGCCGCCCGGCCTTTGGCCGCCACGCCCGAACGTATGGCCCTCATCGCCACGCTCATCGCCGGCACCTCGGCCCTGAGCGGCCTGCGGCTCTCGTTTCATTTCGACACGCCCACCGGGCCGACCATCGTCTGTGTCGCGGCGCTGATCTTTGCCACGACCGCGCTGATCGGCAGCGGGTTGCGACGGCACGACCAAAAATCCTACTAAAATAGTCAGAAATTACTATTGACTCTTTTGGCCAGAAAAACGAGAGATACCCTACAAAATCACTCGGATAACCCGAAAGGATCCCCCGATGCACCCGACCAAAGCCGCCCCGCGCGTGACCGCGCTCCTCGCCCTGAGCGTGACCGCATTCCTCGCCCTGACCGCCCCCGCCCTGACGCAAGAGGTCAATCTCTACTCCAGCCGCCATTACGATTCGGACGATGCGCTCTATGCGGCCTTCACCGCGGAAACCGGCATCAAGGTCAA
>JBLRXE010000445.1:0-2366 GCA_047920895.1 Roseovarius sp. | reverse complement strand
GCGATGGAATAGTCTCCCGCGATCCAGTCGCGTCCTTCAAGCGCGGTATCCAGCACGCCCAGCAGCCGCTTGGCCTCGGCGACATAGGCATTGCCGGGGCCGACCAGAATATCGGCGGGCGGTGCGCCAAAGAGGCCAAAGGCCATGGCCGCGACCCCCTGCACCCCACCGATGGTCAGGATGCGCGTAGCCCCGGCCAGATCCATCGCATAGAGCATGGCGTCGGGGATGCCCTGATCGCCGCAGGGGGGCGAGCAGGCGGTGATATCGGCCACGCCCGCCGCGCGCGCGGTGGCGATGGTCATCAGTGCCGAGGCGATATGGCTATAACGCCCGCCGGGCACATAACAGCCCGCAGCCCCCAGCGGAATCTGACGTTGTCCCGCGCGCAGGCCGGGGCGCAATTCGATCTCCATATCCTGTGCGGTGGCGCGCTGTGCGGCGGCAAAGCGCGTGATATTGTCATGCGCCCAGAGGATGTCGTCCTTGAGGGACTGAGGCACACGGGCTGTGGCCGTGTCAATTTCGGCGCGGGTCACGGTGATGCCGCCCTGCCACCCATCCAGTTGCCGCGCATATTCCAGCGCCACCTGTGCCCCGCCCGTGCGTAGCCGCGCCAGCATGATCTGGACGGTATCAGCCACGTCATGAGCGGTGTGCGGCGGCGCTCCGGGGGCGGTCTTGAGCGGGGTGATGGTCATGGTGCGAACTCCTTTGTGCAAGGAATGGGGGCCGCTGCCGCCCACGGCAAGGGATTTGCCGGGAAGGTGATCCGGTTTTTCCAGTGGCTGAAAGCCGGTTTCGGGATTTCCGAAAAGGCGCGCGCCTCAGCCGCGCCTGCGCTTGGGCGTGTCGAGATCCCGATCGGTTTCGGGCAGCCCCTCGCGCGACAAAAGCACAGCGATGGCGCGGAACCCCGGCACATGGCTGCATACGATCATCAGTGCCACCATGATCGGCACCGCCAGAAACATCCCCGGTATCCCCCAGACCGCTGCCCAGAAGGCAAGGCTGATGATGATGCCAAAGGACGATACACGCAGCGCGCGGCCCATCAGCATCGGGTCGATGACATTTCCGTTCATGAACTGGATGATCCCCACGATCATGAAAATCCCCAGCGCCATGGTGCCATCGGCCAGTTGGACATAGGCCACCAGCGCCACCAGCACCGTGGCCACGATGGACCCGATCGAGGGGATGTAATTGAGCACGAAGGTCAGAATCCCCAAGGCGCCCGCGAGATCGAGATCGAAAAAGCGCGCCACGCCGTAAACCATGAGGCCGGTCACGACGCTGACCAGCGTCTTGACCAGCAGGTAATAGTTGACCCGGTGGATAATGGAACTGACGATCCGGGCCACCCGTTCGGCCTTTTGGGTATCGCCAAAGAGGCTTTCGAGCTTGGTTGTGAACCAGATCCGTTCTGCAAAGAGAAAGCCCACGAAGAGAATGACCAGCACCGTGCCTTGCATGATGCCGCCCGCTTGCCCTGCCAGAGTGCGCAGATTGCCCGCCACATCGAGGGTCGAGACCGCGTTGAATACTGCCTTTTCCGCATCCGGCCCGAGCCATGCCACCATGGCGGAAATCGCCTGCGGGGCGCGGTCGGTATAGGCCAGCGTGGTCGAGAGCAAGGTGTTGATCTGTGACAGGATCACCGCCGAGAGGCTGAGCAGCGCGGCCGAGATGAGCAAAAGCGCGACGATACTGGCCAGCCAGTTCGGCACCCGCACAGGCCCCAGTCGCACGCGCGCGATGGAATTGATCGCATCTGACGTGAGGCTGAAGAGGATGATTGCGGTGGCCAGCGAAATCAGCAGGAACCGTGCCTGTACCAAGAGAAAGAGCACCACCGCAAAGGCGATGATGATCTGTGCCACGGTACGGATGCGCTGCAATTCCGGCGCGCTCTGGCCGGTTGGGCGTGTTTTCTGGTCTGCTGGTGTCACCGTCTGGCCTGTCTCTGATGTGGCGCTGCGGTCATTATCGGAAAATTCGCGCCGGGTGACAATCGCAGAACGTGATCTTTCACCTATAAAATAAGGTGTTTCCGACCCTTGCCCAAATCGCGGGTCTGGATTAGCCCCGCCCTAGGATCAGATCGGCGGCGCGCCAGGCCAGCATCATCGTCGGCGCGTTGGTATTGCCCGAGGTGACATTGGGAAAGACCGAGGCATCAACCACCCGAAGTCCTGTCACCCCATGCACCCGGAGTTGCGGATCGACCACCGATTGTGCCGGATTCCTGCCCATCCGGCAGGTGCCCACCGGGTGAAACACCGTGCCGCAGCGTTTGCGGAAATCCCCGAGAATGGCGTCATCGTCCATCTCGCGCAGGTCCTGTTACATGGCACTCTCGACCA
>JBLRXE010000444.1:0-2368 GCA_047920895.1 Roseovarius sp. | reverse complement strand
GAACTGTGTGTTCAGCAACTTGGCAAAGCGGCGCAACTTTCCATCTTCGACAAAGCCATCGCCGGACATGCGCATAAGTGCAGGCCGGATCGCGCGACTGCGGATACTTTCAAATGCCAGCTTGGCGGCCACAGTTGTCTTTCCCGCCCCCGAGGGGCCGAAAACAAACAGAATATCGCCATCAACAACTTCGGCTGCCGCCGTATCAGCAACCAGACGCTCGGCCAGCAACCCGCAGGAGAATGCCAGCGCATCAAGGTCTTCATCTTCTTCCGCGATGGCAGAACATGCCTGCAAAATATCCGGCGGAAAGCCCAACCATTCGATACTGCGATACCCAAGTGTCGGGTGCGGCGCTTGTCTGACAGGGCTGGCCAATGACGGCGCTTGCAGATCAGCGTCGGGCATGTCTTCTGCGGCGTCCGGCCGCTGCGCCAGATCCTGGGCTAGCGCTTCAGGCATAGGCGCGTCAGGCAAGTCCGGCGGGGCATGTTCTACAAGGCCATCGGCAATTTCCTGTTCTGCTTCTGCCTCCCAAAAGGGTTCGTCCGGCGCGGCAGCCTCCATCACCCTGCTGTCGGCACTGAGCGCAGGCCCAATCAAGCTGCCGAAATGTTCCTCAGCCGATTGCACCTTGTCTTCATGGGTCACTCCCGCACGCGTATCTGCGCCAAGATCGAGCGCTGGGTCTGCACGGGGGGCCTGTGCATGGCGAAACATAGCCTCTAGCTGCGCCGCATCGGGGGTTTCATCTGCACCTGTGTCCGGCCCCGTGCTTGTGTCGGTTTGCGGCATAGGTGCCGCGATGATGTCGCGTTGCAAAGCCACCGTTGCTGCCCGCAAACCCTCGTCCGACGGCGGAGACTCTGGCCTTTCGCCCTGCGCGCGCGACTTGCCGACAATTTGCAGCGCCTCGCTCAGATCGACTTTTCGGATTTCCGCGTCACGCGCAAAAACGACATCCTCAAAACGCGTATCCATGCTGTCAGGCTTGCGCGCCACGGGGGCATCGGGCACCCGCGCGCCCACAGAGGCAAGCGATTCCTTTATCGCCCGCACCTCGATCATCTCGCCCACGCGCTTGACGGACAGGATCAGTGCATCATCCCCCAACTCGCGCACGGCTTTATCCATGGCGCTTTCTGAATCTGTGGCTCTGAAAACATGTTCGGTCATGGCGCGCTCTCTCTAGAACGGGAAGGTATGCGGAAAACAGGAAACACGACTTACGGGCCAGGCAGCATCTGCTCGTCACCGGAAACGCTGCCCACAACCTCTACGCTGCGCCCATCGGGCAATTCGGTGAAAGACAGAACCGAAAAATCGGCGATATGCTGGCGCAGAAAGGCCGACAGCTTGCGGCGAATTTGCGGGGACACAACCAGAAAGGGCTTCTTGCCCGCCTCTGTCTGCTCTTCATTGACGCGGGCAAGGTTGCGCACCAGACGTTCCGCCAATGCCCCGTCCAGCAACAACTGGTCCCCGTCCGACTGTTTGGCCGAACTAATCAGCAAATGTTCAAAGTTGCTTTCAAGCGTGACCACCGGCAGCGGGTCATTCAGCGGTGTGGTTTGCTGGATCAGCAAACCGACAAGATGCGGGCGCAATGCTTCGGCCGTTTCCGCTGTGCTCAGGTTGCGGCCAGCCAGTTCCGACAGCAGTTCCAGAATTCTGCGCATGTCGCTTATCGGAATACGCTCGCGCAGAAGATGGCGCAAAATGGCCGTCAGATTGTGCAAGGGCAGCAGTTTCGGCACCACCGATTGAACCAGCTGCGGCACCACTTTGGACAGATTGTCCAGCAATTCCTGCACATCATCCTGCCCGATCAATTCAGACGCATGCTTATACAAAACCTGACTAAGATGTGTGGCCAAAACCGTTTCCGGTTCGATAATGATGTAGTCATTAACTTCGGCCTCGGCCTCTCGGTCAGGCAAAATCCATGTGGCATCTATGCCAAAGGACGGCTCTTTCACATTTATTCCTGTAACCTTCACCCGAGAGGCCCCGCTGGGCAAGGCAAGTTTGTGGTCCGGGTAGATCTTGTTTTCCGCCACAACAGTCTGGCCAATCTTAATGCGATAGTCATTCGCTGTCAGGCTCAGGTCATCGCGCACACGGATACCGGGCAGAACAAAACCCAACGCCTGAGAGACTTCTTTTCTGACAGTCTTGATCCGCCGCGCCAGTGGCCCCCCGTCATCGCTATCCACCATCGACAAGAGCGGATAACTCAGCAAGACCGTCACAGCAGACAGATCGGCAACATCTGTCACTTTCAGTGTTTCTGGGTCTGAATTTTCTTCTGGCTGTGGCTCTGGCTTGTCTGCGGTATCCTCGCCGCGCAATTCTGTCTGCCGGAAGC
>JBLRXE010000443.1:0-2368 GCA_047920895.1 Roseovarius sp. | reverse complement strand
CGGCTTGCCGCAGGATCGCGATGATTTGCGCCTCAGTGTATCTGCTTGTCTTCATTCGAATTCTTCTCGTTCATCTTGCCGAGAAAATTCTACTTTTGCAGCCCCTTAAATCCGGGGAGGATTACCGTCTCGAATACATTCCCAAAAAACTTTTCTTGTCATGTTGGCTTTGCGCGCTGTCGCTTGGCGATGCTTGACGCACCAATTCCGGCACTGATACGCTCTCGCGTAACGCACGCCTAGCCGGAAAGATATGGTTCGCCTCTCAATGTTGTCCTTCTGAAATCGGAGGACTAGGTGCGGGAGCAATTTGACGAGTTCCGAGATTCAACAGGACAAGGCCCATCATGAAGCGCACCGAAAGCTTTGATATTGCAAGAGAATCCATGCTTTTGCGGTCTATGCCAGAGCCGGTTGTGGACAAGCTTTTGGCGGATTCCTCGTTGCGCAGTTGCGCGCGGGGCGAGACGGTTTTTCTGCAAGGCGAAGCGGCGCAGGTCATTCATGTGGTGCTTGACGGATGGGTCAAGCTCTATCGGGTGGCACCGAATGGCAATGAGGCGGTGGTCAATGTGTTTGCCCGTGGCCATAGTTTTGGCGAGGCGGTGGCCTTTCGCCAGCGCCCCTATCCGGTGTCGGCGGAGGCTGTAACCGATTGCACGCTCTTGCAAATTTCCGCGCGTAGCTTTGTTGCCATGGTGCGGCAGGAGCCTGAGATCGCAGTCTCGGTGATTGCCTCGACCTTTCAGCATCTGCATGATCTGGTGGCGCAGGTGGAGCAGATCAAGGCGCAGACCGGCGCGCAGAGGGTGGCGGATTTCCTTTTTAAATTAAGCACTTGCGAGGAGGGTGCCTGTGTTGTCACTCTGCCCTATGACAAAGCGCTGATCGCAGGTCGCTTGGGGATGAAGCCCGAAAGCCTGAGCCGGGCCTTTGCAAAGTTGAAAACCGTGGGCGTGGCGATCACGCGCGAACATGCGCGGATCAACGACATCGAGGCCCTGCGGGATTATGCCGAGCAGGACCCGGCAGAGGCATGGGGTAAAGCATTGTGAACAGACTGGAAAATGCCCTTGCCGCGATTGACACGGCCAACCGGCATGACCCGGATTTGCGCGAAGGGGAACCTGCGGCGTGGCTCTATGGGCGGCGGATGAGCGCGGAATGTGACCGGCTGTTCCCGGACGCGTCAGAGGCTTTGCAAATCGCCGCGCGCGGTCAGCATATCGAGCGTTGGGTCTTGAAAAGACAGGATTTTCCAGAGGGGCGCGCGGGCTATCTGACATGGCGCACGACCCTTGCCAAACATCACGCAACCCGTGTGGGCGAGATCATGCAAGACGCAGGCTATGACAGCCAAGACATTGATTACGCTCAGAAAATGATCCGAAAAGAGGGGATCAAACGGGATGCGGAGGTGCAAGCGCTGGAGGATGTGATCTGTTTCACCTTTCTCAAATGGTATTTCGCCCCCTTTGCCCCCTCGCAAGACCCTGAAAAGCTGGATCGAATCGTCACCAAGACGGCGTTGAAAATGTCGGAAGGCGCGCGCGCGCGGGTGTTGGAAGAGTTCGATTTGCCCGAGAATTTCGCGGTTCATTTTCGAGTTTGAGCCTTACAGACCTTACAAATCTGTAGGTGATTTTGTAAGGTTTTCAGAGTATTTCCGGGACCAGATAGAGCCCGAGCAAGAGCAGGCAGAAAAGCGCGAGAGCGATGTTGAAGCCGCGCCGCCAAAACGGGGCCGCATCAAGACCCAGATAGCGCCCGAGGATCACCCGCGCCTTGAGCCAGCCCAAGGTCAGGATCAGCGCCCCGGCAAGCGGGGTCAGGGCAGGGGACCAGTGCCAAAGCGAGAGCAGGGTCGAGCCGAGGCTGAGGCCGATCAGCCAGCCCCATGCGCGCAAGAGAGGATGGCGGCGCATCGCCATCATCGCAGAAGGTAGAGGACCGGAAAGAGCAGCACCCAGACCAGATCGACCATATGCCAGAAGGCGGCGCCGGCCTCGATGTTGCGGGGACTGTCCTGCCATGCGACGAGCAGAAGGACGACGACGCCCGCCAGAACATGCGCCGCGTGAAAGCCGGTGAGAAGGTAATAAAAGGTAAAGAACGGGTGCGTGTCCCAGCCGATGCCGGCGGTCGCCTTGGCCGCGTATTCCGCGCCCTTGATGACCAGAAAGACCACGCCCAAAGCCGCCGCAGTCCCAAGCGCCAGCCGCGCGGCCCCGCGCCGGACCGCGAGCAGGATGCCGCGCCGAGAAGCCCGCCGGATCTTTCCAATGTGCCCGATGCGGTGCCCCGGGCCGAGCCGCGCAGCCGCTACGGCAATCCCCCGTCCTACGAGGTCTTCGGGCAGACCTATCGC
>JBLRXE010000442.1:0-2374 GCA_047920895.1 Roseovarius sp. | reverse complement strand
CGCTTGAAACGCAATCGGTTTTTTCTATCGATCGCTGCAGTTTTAGGGGCGGACGGCGATGCCGCGGCCGCGTACAATCTCCGCCTGAGACCGACCGGACGAAGTCCGTACCTCTTGACGTACGTACGTAACTACGTACTATTTCCCGCAAGCACTCACCGGAGACATGACATGGCCGCAATCACCGCAAGCGAGGCGCGCGCAAACCTGTATCGCCTCATTGACGAGGCCGCCACGTCGCATCAGCCGCTGGTGATCTCCGGAAAGCGCAACAACGCGGTGCTCGTCTCGGAGGAAGACTGGGACGCGATCCAGGAGACGCTGTTCCTGCTATCCGTTCCCGGCATGCGCGAGTCGATCCGACAGGGCATGGAAATGCGCGTGGACGAATGCGACAAAGACCTTGAGTGGTGAGTTGGCGCGTCGTCTACACGAGGCAAGCGCAAAAGGATGCAAAAAAACTGCTGGCCAGCGGGTTGAAACCCAAGGCCCAGGAATTGCTGGCCATTCTCGCTGTGGATCCCTTCCAGAAACCGCCTCCCTTTGAGAAGCTCGTCGGTGATCTTGCCGGCGCGTACTCGCGGCGAATCAATATCCAGCACCGACTGGTCTACCAGGTGCTCGAGGAGGCGCGGGTTGTGAAAGTGTTGCGGCTGTGGAGTCACTACGACTAAGCCCGACAACCCACGATCAATCGAACGTCAACGCCCCAAAAGTACAGTCCACCGGCCCCCGGTACCCCGACGGGCAGGTATACGTGCCGAGAAACAGCAGGTCAGAACTCATCAACGCGCCCGCAATACCCGCCGCGCCCCGCGAATCGACGAAGTCGCCGACATAGCGCCCGAAGTCGCGATCCAGTTCATCGAACCACATCGTTGCGAACGTCCCGCCGGTATCCTCGCTGTCGCAGATGTCCGCGGCACATAGCAACCATGCATCCCGCAGCTGGGTCGAACTCGAACCGAAGCGCGCATGCCGGCCGCTCCAGGCGCCGTCCAGGTCGCTGAAGTAATAGCGCGGCAGGCCAAGCGCCTCGCGCTCCAGCACCGCAAACTCGAAAAGATCGGTGACCACCATGGCGTGGTACCGGCCGGGACTGGTCAGCATGCGAAGCTCTGTGCCGTCGCTGAGCCGGCCCTGCCAGGCGCCCGCGCCGGTCTGCCACAGCCGGCCGCCAACGCCTGAGCTGAAGCCGCCGATGAACTCGCCGGTGATGCGGTCGCCGCAGATGCGCCATTCCAGCGTGAACAGGTCGCCGTTGTCATCCTCCATGGCGCCGAACCAGTTGCCGTCAAGTCCGAGGTTCGGGCCCGGGCACTCGACGATGATGACCTGTTCGTGTTCCGTGCCGCAGGCCGCCAGCGCCAATAGCGCCGCAAGCAGGATGCCGATCTTCGCAGTTGCAGGCATGTCGTTCCCCTTTGCCGTGTCCCGGGTTGGCTGGATGGGAACGAGTTTATGGAGCCGAAGATGAACGGAAGATGAGCGTGGGCGCGTCCGGCTAGTACTTCCGGAAATTTTTGATGATTTCCCGGGATATTCCAGATGGCTGGAGTGCGCGTCGGCACCGAAGATGCCGGCGTGGACTTTGATATCGTCAGCGAAATCACTGGCATCGAGACGATAGCAAAAGGTATGGGCATCCGAGAGGTAACCCGCTTACGGAAGTGCTATGGACGTGGCCGGTGGCGAAAACGCAAAGGTTATGCTGAAGTACGGCTTGGTTACGGCGAAATCCTTCGCGCGGAGCTTCACTGGTACGAGGCGACGGGCATCGGTCGCCGGGAATACAAGATCAAACGGCTCCTGCAGGAGCAATGAACGATGGCATCAACGTCAAAGCGCCTGGTCATTTGCCTGGATAACTCGGGATACGAGGTATCGCTGGAACGGCGCAAGATTTATGTGGCGCTGCCAGATGCCCAGGCGGAGAAGTTGGGAAAGTTGCGGATCGTTGACGAATCAGGCGAAGACTATCTTTATCCCTACGATCGGTTCGTAGTCGCGGATCTGCCGCAGTCGACACGCCGCACACTCCTCAAACTCACCGGCTGAACCCGCGACTCCGCGGAGTCGTCTTGCAGCGAGGTTCTTCAGTTACCCGGAAACCGTAATCCCGGCCGAGTGCGAGCGACGCGCTGGACGCACGACAATCTCGACTTGTTGATCAAGCGAGACCAATGCCTGCATCAAGCGTTCAAGCGAGATGTGTATTTTCGGCTGCGTCATACCAGTGGTACGGGCTGCTTCGGTCTGATCAAGGCCCCGTTTGTCGATCAACTCGTTCAACTTGACCGCGAGGGCGGCCTTTGCGGACCTGGCGACCCCGCTCACCCCATCTCCCCATTCCGCCAGTCGATATACCCCTTGG
>JBLRXE010000441.1:0-2374 GCA_047920895.1 Roseovarius sp. | reverse complement strand
GAAGCGGGCGTTAAGTTATTGAGGCAGGTTTCATACAGGCAAGAAACCTATCGAGCAGTGCCCCCTTTATAAGCAATCCTGCGCCGCAGTCCAAGCTAAAAGTTTGAAAAGCCTTGAATCCCTCTTTAGGGTCCGGCCCAAGCAAACAAGGGTATCAAGGGATTGTCGCTGAAATGAGATCAGATTTGTTCCGCCGCCTCCGGGCCGGACTGACCGCGATGATTCTGGTTTGGGGGGGCACTCCGGGGCTAGCCCAGCCCGCGCATGGCATAGCTATGTATGGCGCCCCGGCGCTCCCACCTGATTTTGTGTCCCTGCCCTATGCCAACCCCGACGCGCCCAAGGGCGGGCGGGTCGTCACCGGCAATGTCGGCGGCTTTGATTCGCTCAATCCCTTCATCCTGCGCGGCGCCCCGCCCTGGCAATTGGCCGACCTCACCCATGAGACGCTGATGGGCCGGTCCTGGGATGAACCCTTCACACTTTACGGTCTTTTGGCCGAATCGGTCGAGACGGATGAGGCGCACACATGGGTTGAATTCACCCTCCGCCCCGAGGCCCGATTCTCGGATGGCAGCCCTGTCACCGTCGAAGATGTGATCTGGTCCTACGAGACCTTGGGCACCGCAGGCCACCCGCGCTATCGTGGCTTCTGGACCAAGGTGGCCAGCATCGCCCAAACCGGCCCGCGCGCGTTGCGCCTGACCTTTAGCGAGGACGACCGCGAATTGGCGCTGCTGGCCGGTCTGCGCCCGATCTTGCAAAAATCGCAATGGCAGGGGCGCGACATCACCGAGGCCACGATTGACGACATCCCCCTTGGCACCGGCCCCTATGTGGTGGCGGATTACGAGGTCAACCGCCACGTCACCCTCAACCGCAATCCCGACTATTGGGGCCGCGATCTTCCGCTGCGGCGCGGCACGCATAATTTCGACGAGATCCGCATCGAATTCTACGGCGACGACACCGTGCTGAAAGAGGCGTTCAAGGCCGGGCTTATCAGCTATGTGCGCGAATTCAACGCCGAGGCTTGGGCCAGCCAATATGATTTCCCCGCCGTCACACGCGGCGAGATCACCTTGAGCGAAATCCCCCATGGCAAACCCTCGGGCATGACCGGCTTTGTCATGAACACCCGCCGCGCGCCGCTTGACGATTGGCGCGTGCGCGAGGCGCTGATCACTGCCTTCAATTTCGAATATATCAACGACACGCTCACCGGCGGGCGCCAGCCGCGCATCACCTCATACTTTTCCGGCTCGGAACTGGGCATGGATCACGGCCCCGCCACGGACCGCGTGCGTGCCCTTCTGGAACCCTATGCCGACACCCTCCTGCCCGGCACGCTCGACGGCTACAGCCTTCCGGTCGGCGACGGCACCGCGCGCAATCGCTCCAGCCTGCGCCGTGCCACCGACCTCCTGCAAGAGGCGGGCTGGCGGGTGCGCGATGGGCGGCTTGTCAATGCCACGGGCCAACCGCTTACCCTGACGGTGCTGCTGCAACAGGATGGGCTGATGGCACAGGCCAGCGCCATGATGGACATCTACGCCAGCGCCCTCGACCGGCTGGGCATCACCCTGAATGTCGAGATGACCGACAAGGCGCAATATGCCGAACGCGAGGCGAATTTCGATTTCGACCTCACCATGATGCGCCGCGCGCTCTCGCTCAGCCCGGGCAATGAACAGACCTTCTATTGGGGCGCGGATTATGCCGACCAGCCCGGCAGTCGCAATCTCATGGGTATGAAATCCCCCGCCGCCGAGGCGATGATCCGCGCCATGCTGACCGCCCGCGACCGGACCGAGTTTGTCGCCGCCACCCGCGCGCTCGACCGGGTGCTTATGGCCGGGCGCTATGTGATCCCGATCCATCAATATAGCGTGGGTCGTATTGCACATAAGTCACAGTTGCGATACCCTGACAATCGCCTGCCGATCTATGGGGATGGCATTGGTTTCCTCCCCGAGGTATGGTGGCAGGCACAAAAACAATAAAAATCGCAGCAGAAACTGGTAAAATGACAGGCAAACCCATGCGAAAACTGATTGCGCTCGCCCTCATTGCATCGCTGGCCGGATGCGCCACGGTTGACGGTGTGGGGCGGGATATATCCGGGGCCGCGCGCGGCGTTCAGAGCTGGTTTTGATCCGCTGAGCCGCTGAGCCGTCTTGCCCTTGCCCGCGCTCCTGCGCCTAATCGGGCGCGTGGGGTGGCTGGATGTGATCCGGAGGTACCAATGCCTTTCCCCTTGACGCCCCCGCCCATCCTGTCAAAACCCGCCCCATGAGCAGCGCAGCCCTGACCATCGACCTTGACGCCATCGTGGCCAACTGGCGCGCGCTGGATGCGCTCTGCACCGGCGACA
>JBLRXE010000440.1:0-2376 GCA_047920895.1 Roseovarius sp. | reverse complement strand
GGGTCGCCCAGAAAAGCCCACAGGGTGAATTCGATCGATTGCCAGGCGTCGACGTAGTAGCTGCTGGCGGCGTGCAGCTCGATCAACTGTTCCCACAGGTCGATGGCCGCCTGGCCCTGCGCTTCGCCGCCGAGGGCGCGGGTGCGTTCTATCCGGTGATGAAACTGGGATTTCTGCCCCAACCCGGCGACCCCGCCCGCCTTGCCGCGCTGATCGGCCCGGCACGGGCCAGAATGATCCTTCTGACCGGGGCGCGCCTAGACACCGGAGAGGCGCTCGACTGGGGTCTCTTTGATCGCGTCGTGCCGCGCGACGGCCTGATGCAAACCACCCGCGATCTGGCCGCCAACGCCCTGGCAGCGCCCCCTGACCACGCGACCGCCCTAAAGGCGATGTGCCGCGCGGCAGGATAACGCCCTCAGACCGGCATCGGAAACCGTCTGAGGGCCGTGTCCTTGCGCAGATATAGCGGATGCTTGGCCGATCCGTCCTTGTTAAGCCCAAGACACATCAGCGGCTTGCCCGTCGCGGCAATCGCCCCGAGTGCCGCGCTCACAACCCCTTGGTACCGCGCATGCAGCTTGCCATAGGCCAGTACGACCACCTCTGACTGTTCCGCCATTGCCACCAGCGCCGGGATATTCGCGGCGCTGCATGCCTCTGCCGGATCGCATGGCAGATCTTTGGGCGAAGTCGCCCGCCAATCCAGCACATTGCCCTTGAAATAAAAGGAGTATCCCCAATCCCTGGCAAACATCACTTCCCGGTGACAGGTCGGATCAGACACTTCGGCACTGGCCACCGACGGATTCATGCCCACAAAAAGCACCCGCCGGGGGGGGGCTCCGTCATGCGTCCAATCCCGGCTCAGAACCTGCCGATACCGCCCACAGGTCGAATATTCCGCCCCGCCCACCACCCCATCGGGCAGGCGCAACCGCACCTTGCCGCCCGGATCATGCAGGTGGTCAGGGGCGCTGCCGCTCACTGGTTGAACACCCGACTGGGGTGCAATTCGCCCGCCTTGTAGCGGCCTACGGCCACGGCCTTGCCGTCAATCGCGGCCCAACATTCATCCCCATATTCAATGCCCTGCGCGATCACCATGCCGGGATTGCCATTGCGCAGACGCGCCGCCCCCTCGGGCGTGGCCGTGACCATGGGCAGGTCCGCCAGCCCCTCTTCGAGCGGGCGGATATGCGCCTCCAACTCCGGGCTCTGCGCCATCCGGTCGATGTCCTCGATGCTCAGGCCGTCCTCGGCCTCGAACGGCCCCGACCACACCCGCCGCAACCACGCCACATGCCCGTAACAGCCCAACTTATCCCCCAGATCCCGCGCCACAGAGCGGACATAGCCACCCTTGCCGCAGGTCATTTCCAACACCGCATGATCCGCATCGGGGCGATCCACCAGCAACAATTCCTCAACCCAGAGGGGCCGCGCCGCCACCTCGAACTCTTCGCCATCGCGCGCCAGCTTGTAGGCGCGCTGCCCGTCGATCTTGACGGCGGAATATTTCGGCGGCACCTGCATCACACCGCCCACGAACCCGCCAAGCAGCGCCTTGATCTCGTCATCCGTCGGACGGCTTTCGCTCTCGGCGATCACCTCGCCCTCGGTGTCATCGGTATTGGTCGCCTGCCCCAGCCGCACGCAGAACGTATAGGCCTTGAGCGCGTCGGTGATATAGGGCACCGTCTTGGTCGCCTCGCCAAGCGCCACCGCCAGAACCCCCGTCGCCTCGGGGTCGAGCGTGCCCGCATGGCCCGCCTTTTGCGCCTGAAGCGCCCATTTCACCTTGTTGACCACGGCGGTCGAGGTCATGCCAGCGGGCTTGTCCACCACCAGCCACCCCGAAATCTCGCGCCCCTTGCGTTTGCGTGCCATGCCCGGCCCTTTGCCTGTTGTCAGAAGCGCGACGCGTTCATTTGCATTCACGCGCCCCGCTCTCTGCTATTGATTGCGCATGTTCAAGAAGCTCAAAACCGGTTCCCACTTTTGAGCAACATGCTCCAAGGCCGCAGCGCCTAATCCACCGCAGCGCCCGCGTCAATCACCGCGCCCACCATCGGCCCCAGAGGAAACCCGATGTCAGAACGTCGCAATCCCGGTGCATAGAGGCGCGACACCTTGCCATCAAAGTAGAGCGCTTGGCGCAGCTTCAGATGATCACGAAAAAACCGCCCGAATGTATGGAAATTCACCGCCCTGTCCGAAATCACGAACCACGCCTGCCTCCCGTCCTCGGACGTGCCCACGCCGTTGCGGATATAGAGACTGTCGCTATCCTCCAGAAACCGCGGATGCAGCGCGCCATCAATCACCAGCATCGGCCCCGATTGGCTGGCCGCGTGACAGCGCGGGCGCTCGCGC
>JBLRXE010000439.1:0-2376 GCA_047920895.1 Roseovarius sp. | reverse complement strand
ATCCACGTTCATCATTACCCGCCGGGCACCTCGAAATGGAACAAGATCGAGCACCGGTTATTCTGCCATATCACGCAGAACTGGCGCGGCCGTCCGTTAACCGATCACCTTGCCGTAGTCGAGTTGATTGGAGCGACCTCCACTAAAACCGGGCTCACGGTTCAGTGTGCGATCGATGACAACATCTATGAGAAGGGTGTGAAGGTCACGGATGCTGATATGGCCAGCATCAACATCTCTGGCGATGCGTTCCATCCCGAATGGAATTACACAATCAGACCGCGAAAACCAACAAAAACGTAGCGATTATCTTTGCGCGTCGCCATAGCCGAACTACATCAGGCTTTAGATGGATGGCACAGTGCAATCAATTTTCCTCGAATAGGTTAAGCTTTGCATTTAGCGATGAAACTTAACGCCGCCTATACTTCATCCACCGCCTTGGGCCGCATCTTTTGGTCTGATCAGAGACCTTTATTACATTGGCGATCTCTCCTTGGCGCATCGACTTGCATTCGCGCCGCGCAGCCTCTACGCCATTGACACATAGTTTCGCAGAACATACATGGTGTGATACGATGATGAGATTGCAGACAGTGGTTGAGCTGCCCGAATTCCAGAGGCGTGCTTAGGGATCGTTGATAAACAACTGAATCGTAAAGGGCGAGCTTTTCGTCTTTTTTGGGATTCCTCTGGGGAAACGCAGGGCATAGAATCGGCAGCATGATTGATACCATTGCGATACGTCTGCGTTATGAAGCGCTGAAACCTGTACTGGACGAGCGCGGTCGACGCCGGTTTGCAGCAGCCGAGGCGCGGGCTGCGGGGCGGGGCGGGATCGCGGCGGTCTCAAAAATCACTGGGATCGCGCGCAGCACGATCGGCCGTGGCCTGGCGGAACTGCGCGGGGAGACCGCTGCGGCGGTGCCAGCGGGCCGTGTTCGCCGCGCGGGCGGAGGGCGCAAGCCGCTGATGGCCACCGACACGACTTCCACGGCGACTGGAACTACACCATCAAACCGCAGAACAAAACCACAATAAGAAGCGGTTATTCTTGAACGAACCCTAAGGCAATCATGTCAGAGCACGAACGAGAGGTTGCAATCAACTATGTCGCGGCCAACCCTGAAGCTGGAATTTCGCTTGGTGGTGGGTTGCGGAAGGTTCGGATACCTCGAGAGGGGAGTGGCAAAAGTGGCGGATTCCGAACGATCTATGTGTTTGGTGGAACCCATATGCCGATCTTTCTGATTACTATCTTCGCCAAGAACGAAAAGGCAAATCTGTCAAAGACAGAACAGGCCGCAGCAGTCGAAATGAGCAAAACGCTTGTCGCAAAGTATGGAGACGCATCATGAGTGCATTTGAATCCGTATCCAAGGGTTTGGAAGAAGCGCTTGCCTTTGCAAATGGCGACGCGTCCGTCGCAAAAGTGCATGAGGTCGCGGTTGCCGATGTCAATGTCGCTGAGGTTCGTCAACGGACCGGCCTTTCGCAGGCCGAATTCGCCAAAAGCATTGGCGTGGCGAAAGGAACATTATTGAACTGGGAACATGGGCGTAGACATCCCACGGGGCCGGCTCAGGTCCTGCTTGCTCTGATCGCGAAGAAGCCCTCTGTCGTGCAGGACCTTCTGCGAGGCGCGTAACCCTATACAAGAAGCGCGCCTTTCAGTTGCATAGAGAGCAACACATCGTTTGACACATGGCCGGGGTAGGAGGGGGGCACCCAAGTGAAAGTTTTCGCTACCCTTGGATTCACTCCAGCATCCCAAGCCGCGCGGCCCGCTTCAGCAACATCTTCACTGATGACGGCTGCCAGCGTGTCCGCCCACGTGGTGTGCGCTCGCGCATCGCTTCCAGCCGGGTGCAGATGGCTTGCAGCGTGATGTCTGGATCCGCGCCCTTGATGCCCGCCACTATGGCGGGCAGGCGGTCATCTCGCGCACGCGGGCCCGCGCGATCAAGCACGGTCGCGGGGAGGAACCCATCGCGGATATAGGCGTTCACGGCGCGCAGCAGTCGGCTTTGCGTCCATTGACGCTCGCGGGGCAGGGGGCCGTTTACGATGCGCACCACGTCTTCCCAAGCCAGGTCGGGGCGCAGCCGACGCACATGCGGCACCCAGTCCTGCGCGGTTTCATTCAGGCGTTCCAAATATCCGTCCTGTCGTGCAAGCCGAACCTTGCGTAGCGCAGCCGGATCCCGCGCGCGCAGGCCCGGATTTCCCCCGACCCGACCCTTTGTTCGCGCGCTGGCAAGCCCAGCCTTGGTCCGTTCACGGATCAGAGCGCGCTCGAACTCGGCTGCTGCACCCAGAACCTGCAGCGTGAACTTGCCCTGCGGCGATGCCGTGTCGATCGGGTCCTGAATTGAC
>JBLRXE010000438.1:0-2378 GCA_047920895.1 Roseovarius sp. | reverse complement strand
CGGACGGCCCGGTGTTGCGCGCTTTTCTGCTGTGACGCCAAGGGTTTGCAGGTCGGCCACGAGCCAGTCGGCGGCGGCCTCGCACTCGGCCGCATAGGCCGGGTCGGTCGAGATCGACGGGATTCGCAACAGCCCCGTCAGCCGGTCGAGGGCGGCGGGCAACTGGTCGTCGATGCGGGAGAGAACGGCGGAAAGCGACATGGCGGGCCTTTGGGTTTGAGTATGATTGCAAAGGAGGGTATCAGGCGACGCGGCGCTGTCCAGTCACTTGACCCAAGTCAAGGAGCGGGGCAGCGTCAATTTGTAACCTGTTGCGTGAGGGGAATGTATTTTATATACATTCTGAATATTGAATAGGTGGCGTGCCGCGCTGCCCAAGGCCCAAAGGACGGCTGGCCCCGTCTGCCGGTGACGATCAGGAAGGAAACGCCAGTGGATTACGAAGCCAAGCTGGATCAGGCGATCGACCGTTTGCATCAGGAAGGTCGCTATCGCACCTTTATCGACATCGAGCGGAAGAACGGCAATTTCCCCCATGCGATGTGGCGCAAGCCGGGTGGCGCGGAGCAGCCGATCACGGTGTGGTGTGGCAATGATTATCTGGGCATGGGCCAGCATCCGGTTGTCCTGAGTGCGATGCATGAGGCGATTGACGCCACGGGGGCCGGATCGGGCGGCACGCGCAATATTTCCGGCACGACCGTCTATCACAAGCGGCTCGAAGCCGAATTGGCCGATCTGCATGGCAAGGAAGCGGCGCTGCTCTTTACCTCGGCCTATATCGCCAATGATGCGACGCTGAGCACGCTGCCCAAGCTCTTTCCGGGGCTGATCATCTATTCCGACGCGCTGAACCATGCCAGCATGATCGAGGGCGTGCGCCGCAATGGCGGGGCCAAGCGGATTTTCCGTCATAATGACGTCGCACATCTGCGCGAATTGCTGGCGGCGGATGATCCCGCCGCGCCCAAGCTGATTGCCTTTGAGAGCGTCTATTCGATGGATGGGGATTTCGGCCCCATCGAGGCGATTTGCGATCTGGCGGATGAGTTTGGCGCGCTAACCTATATCGACGAGGTGCATGCGGTGGGCATGTATGGCGCGCGCGGGGCAGGGATTTGCGAGCGGGACCGGCTGATGCACCGGCTGGATATCATCAACGGCACGCTGGCCAAGGCCTATGGCGTGATGGGCGGCTATATCGCCGCCTCGGCCAAGATGTGCGACGCGGTGCGGTCCTATGCGCCGGGTTTCATTTTCTCGACCTCGCTGGCGCCGGCGCTGGCGGCGGGGGCCTGCGCCTCGGTCGCGTATCTCAAGACCGCTGAGGGGCAAAAGCTGCGCGTGCAGCATCAGACACAGGCCAAGATCCTCAAAGCGCGGCTCAAGGGGCTGGGCCTGCCGCTCATTGACCACGGCTCTCATATCGTGCCGGTGATCGTGGGCGATCCGGTGCATACCAAGGCGCTGTCGGACATGCTGCTTGAGGGCTATGGCATCTATGTGCAGCCGATCAATTTCCCGACCGTGCCGCGCGGCACCGAGCGGCTGCGATTCACGCCCTCGCCGGTGCATGGGCCCAAGGAGATGGAGGCGCTGGTGCGCGCGATGGATGAACTCTGGAGCCATTGTGCGCTGAATCGCGCCGAATTGACGGGCTGATCTCTCTACGCGTGCATTAAACCTTGCCTTGTGTTAAGGTCTCCTAAAGAAAAGCCGAGAGTTCGAATCGGGATATTCGGGCAGCTTGGCAGGACACGCGAGAGGCAGGGGCGCATGATCGGGCGGCGATTTTCGCGGAAAGCCGAAGTGGAAGAGGTTGAAGCCCGTGGCTTCGATGCTTTTGAATTGCGCCTTGGCGATCTGATGCGCGGTGAGCGCGCGACGCTTGGAAAATCCCTGCTGGATGTGGAACGCGAGTTACGAATCAAGGCCAATTATGTGGCCGCCATCGAGAATTGTGACCCGTCAGCCTTTGATACCCCCGGATTCATTCCCGGTTATGTCCGGTCCTATGCGCGCTATCTGGGCATGGACCCGGATCAGGCGTTCAAGACGTTTTGTATCGAATCCGGGTTTTCCATTGCGCATGGCATGTCGGCTGAGGCGTCTTCGATCCGCAAGCCGGGTCCGGCCAAGCAGCGCAAGGCGGCGCTGCAAGACCCCCTGATGTCACCCAACACACCGTTTCTGCCGGCCTCCGAGAGTTTCCTTTCGCGGATCGAGCCGGGGGCGATTGGATCGGCTCTGGTGCTGGTCGCGCTGATCGGGGCGATTGGCTATGGCGGCTGGAGCGTGTTGCGGCAGGTGCAGCAGGTGCGGCTTGCCCCGGTCGAGAATACGCCGGTGGTGCTGGCGGATCTGGACCCGTTGAACAG
>JBLRXE010000437.1:0-2389 GCA_047920895.1 Roseovarius sp. | reverse complement strand
CCCGTGTAATTCACCGCCAGCGTGGTCGCATAATCGCGCGCGCCCAAGAGCGCCACGTCGCCGCGCAGAGAAATCTCGTTGCCCGCGCGCGTCAACGTCACCCGGCCACCATCCGCGCTCCAGGCGCGGCCCGCGCGCGCATCCTCATAGCGCAGCGTCAGATTGTCCGCCGTCACGCGGGTCAGCGCATCCAGTTGGGGCCGGGCGAACAGCGCATCCAGCTGTTCGTTGAAGGTGCCGCCCCGCCCTGCCTCCTCGAACATGATCGCAAACTCACCCGAGGCCAGCCGCCGCAGCCCCAACCGCGCCCCCGACAGATGCACCGCCTCGGGCTGCACCTCGCCGCGCAAGAGCGGCTTGGGCGCCACCGTCACCGACAGCGCCCCCAACGTGACCAACGGCAACCCGTCGAGATTGGCCAGAACCACATCCCGCAGCGCCAGGCGCGGCACCAGATCCTCGCCCACCACCAGCGACATCTCGCCAAAGCGCAGGGCATAGCCTGACACGCTCGCGTCAATCCGCGCGGCGATCCGCTCCTGCAACCAGCCGGGCGCACGCAGATTCACCCCGATGCTCATCGCCACACCAAGGCCCAGAACCACCACCAGCACCGCACAGGAGAAACCGAACTGCATCACATGCCGCAGCGCCCGCCGACCCTTGCGCCCCTTGCGGACGCGCGCGGGTGGCATTGCCACAGACTCCGGCGTTTCCGCCGCGCCTTGCTCATGTGTCGGCTGCGTGCTCATCCTATCCATCCGGGCGCGTATCGCGCCTCTCTTTTGCCTCGTGGCTTTATTCTGGTCTCTTGCGTCCTAATATGGAATTCACAATTTTGCATCCCAGAGGATACCCCATGCCTGAAACATCCGAAATGGCCCCCGATTTCACCCTGCCGCGCGCCGGGGGCGATCATATTACGCTCTCGGCCTTGCGTCCCGGCGCAGTTGTGCTGTTTTTCTACCCCCGTGACGACACCTCCGGCTGCACCAAAGAGGCGGTGGCCTTTTCCGCCCTCAAGGATCAGTTCGACGCAGCCGGCGCCACCGTCATGGGCATTTCCAGGGACAGCCTTGCCAGCCACGAGAAATTCCAATCCAAACATGCGCTTACCGTGCCGCTTTTGTCCGACGACGGCACCGGAGTTTGCGAATCCTATGGCGTCTGGAAGGAAAAGAGCATGTATGGCAAGACATTCTTTGGCATCGAGCGTTCCACCTTCCTGATCGACGGGGAAGGCCGCATCGCCCGCGTCTGGCGCAAGGTCAAGGTGCCCGGCCATGCCGAAGAGGTGCTGGAGACGGTCAGGGCGCTGTGAGCGACCTCACCCTGACAGACATGGCCGTCGCGGTGCTCTCGACCAGCGACGGCCGCGCCAAGACGGCGCTCTCGCGCGCCCATGCCGCCGCGTGGTTCGCCGCCCGCGCAGAGGGGCGCGACATACCCTTGGGCCGCGCCACGCCGCCGCTGCGCCCCGCCCGCCCCGAACGGCCCGCATTGCTCGACCCGCGCGACGTGCCCCGCCGCCGCCCCGGCTCGGTGCAGGGGCGCATCGCGCTCCTGCATGCCGTGGCCCATATCGAACTGAACGCCGTGGACCTGCACTGGGACATCATCGCGCGCTTTGCCGAGACGCCCATGCCGCTTGGCTTCTACGATGACTGGGTGAAATCCGCCGATGAGGAATCCAAGCATTTCAACATGATATGCGACTGTCTTGCGGCGATGGGCAGCCATTATGGCGCCCTGCCTGCCCATGCCGGCATGTGGCGCGCCGCCGAAGATACGGCGCAGGATCTCATGGGCCGCCTTGCCGTCGTGCCGATGGTGCTCGAGGCGCGCGGCCTTGATGTCACCCCCGGCATGATCGCCGTTTTCGAGCGCGCCGGAGAGGCCGCCGCCGTCGCCGCCATGCAGGTGATCTATGCCGAAGAGGTGCATCACGTCGCCTATGGCTCCAAATGGTTCCACTTTCTCTGCGGTCGCCATGACATCGACCCCAAGACCGCCTTTCACGACCTCGTGCGCCGCTACTTCCACGGGCCGCTGAAACCGCCCTTCAACGAGGAAAAACGCGCCGAGGCGGGGATTCCCCCGGATTTTTACTGGCCCCTCAGCGAGGCCGGCTCTGTCCAAAGCTGAAATCAGGCCCCGCCATCGGCGAATTTCCGCCGCTCGGGCGGGAAACAGCCCAGCCCCGCCTCAGGATTGGTCAAAAATCTTGCCCAAAGCCACCCTGCTGGCTAATCACGTTTCATTGCGGCGCCTGAAACCAATCCGGCACCGCATGGGACGACCGTAGGGGCAACAGGGACATTGAGCGCGTGAGAACCAGACTTGCGATAAAAATCCATGCGATCCTTGAGAGACATTTTCCCGAACGCCG
>JBLRXE010000436.1:0-2391 GCA_047920895.1 Roseovarius sp. | reverse complement strand
GCAAGCGCCGTGCGCATGAAGTCCTCGCCATGCCCCGTGCAGGACACGGTGGCGCCTGCGTTGTCGGCGTAATTGCCGGCGCCGGCCACGGCGCTGTCGCCGACCCGGCCCTGGAGTTTGCCTTTGGTGCCGCCGGTGGAGGTGGCCGCCGCCAACCGCCCGAGCTCGTCCATCGCCACACAACCCACGGTCTCGTGGGCGTCGTGCCAACGGGCCCGCTGGCGGTCGGTGACGTGGGTGTCCGGATCCACGGCCTCGAGGCCCTGCTCCCTGGCGAAGTCCTCGGCGGCGGGTCCCACCCGAAGGACGGTCTCGCCCTGGTCCAGGATCAGGCGTGCCAGCTGCACCGGGTTGCGCACCGTGGAGACGGCGCCCACCGCGCCGGCCGCGAGCCCCGAACCCTCCATGATGGAGGCATCCATCTCCACGCGGCCCCGCGCGTTGAGCACCGAGCCGGTGCCCGCGTTGAACCTGGGATCGTCCTCCAGGGCCATCACGGCCACCTGCACCGCATCCAGGGCACTGCCCCCGTCACGCAGGACCATCCACCCCCGGCGGGCGGCCGCCTCGCAGCCCGCCAGCACATCCTCGTGTTCGGCCTCCGGATGGCGGCCCGCGCCGCCGTGGACGATCAGCACGGGCGCAGTCTGCATCGCTCACCCCCGCTTTTCGGCGCCGTTGCGCCCGCGGTCACACGGCACGACCTCATCGGCGTGCCTCCATGCGCGCGCACAGCGCCTCGAAATAACCGGACTCGGCCATGAGGTTTACGTGGGCGCCGGGCAGGCCGTATCCGGGCCACAACCGAC
Source organism: Roseovarius sp. (assembly GCA_047920895.1). GTDB lineage: Bacteria > Pseudomonadota > Alphaproteobacteria > Rhodobacterales > Rhodobacteraceae > Roseovarius. The sequence continues at coordinate 1,582 of JBLRXE010000436.1, read as the reverse complement.
ACCGAGTCCTTCATCCTTGGCCTCGTGCATTCCCTTCCACCTTCTCCAGCACCTGGCTGATCACGTCGCCCCGGCGGTAGTAGGGGGGCGGATGCTGCATCCCCTCGAACGCCCGATCTCGGGCTTCGGCGGATTCGAACCAGCGGTACTGCTCCCAGCCGTCACCCAGCAGGTGCGGGGCGCGCATGGGATCGCCTTCGGGCAGGGTGATGCGAATGCCGTAACGTTTCATGGTCACTGAGGTCTCCGGGTTCCGGTGGCGCCATTATAGGCGTTTACGGGTGAGGGGTGAGGGGTGAGGGGTGAAGAATGAAGGATGAAGGATGAAGGATGAAGGATGAAGCGAGGACACCCCCACCTTACGCCTCACGCCTCACGCCTCACGCCTCACGCCTCACGCCTCACGCCTCACGCCTCACGCCGGTTCGCTACCGACTGCCAAGAAAACAAGGTTTGCAGGGTTTGCAGTTCGCACCCGGTGGCGTGGGCCAGCGGACTGAATGCCGCGTCAGCACTGGTATACGCGGGAATGCTCGGAATGGGAAAGGTGCGAACCTGGATGCGTACCGGGTTCGCAGGTTTGCACCACAGCCGAACGAAAAACGGCCAGGAAAGAAAACTCAATGCTGATGTGGGGTTGCAGCAGATTCGCTGCTCAAAAACCTGAAATCGGCCACCGTGACGCCGGGCTCAAGGGCCTCCAGAAACTGGACACCCTTGGCAGCCGATCAGACCACCCGATACACCCGCTCGCCGGAATCGTTGTGCGCCAGCACCACGTTCAGGCCGAGTTTTTTGCGCAGCATTCCGGAAATCGCGCCGCGCAAGGTGTGCGGTTGCCAGCCGGTGGACAGCATCAGTTGCAGGCTGGTCGCGCCCTGCGGGTGGCGCAGCGCCATCACTAGCCCGCATATCTCACCACCGTTCGTGGCGAGGGCGGTGGGCTGGGTGGTCATGGCAGGCTCCGGGTTGAATGATGACATCCCCATTCACGCGCTGAACTACAAGCAAGCCAAGCGAAAGATCATAACTCTGGGCATCGGGCGCTCGCCCGTCACCCGCCAAACTGATAAATTACGTCCTTTACGATTGAAACCGACTCTATGCCGCCCGAACCGCTGTCGCCGGAGTATTGCCATGACCGCTGAACCATGGGTATCCGTGGACCAGATTGCCGAGCATCTGGGTGTCACGCGCGATTCGATCTACCGCTGGATCGACCGCAAGCACCTGCCCGCGCACCGCGTGGGGCGCTTGTGGAAGTTCAAGGTATCCGAGGTGGACGACTGGGTGCGCGCCGGGGGCGCGGATGAAGAACAACGCAGCGATGGCCAGACGCCATCGCGCAAAGCGTGAGGGGATGGGCTGAATGCCTACATTGAACTGGATCGGCAAAGAAGCCGTCGTCAAACACCACAAAGAAGTGCCGTTCCGACTGCTGGAGCCGGTGCCCGAGCTGTCCTGCGGCGATGCCGACAGCGGCAACCTGATCGTGCAGGGCGACAACCTGCACGCGCTCAAGGCGCTGCTGCCCCGCTACGCCGGGCAGGTGAAGTGCATCTACATCGACCCGCCCTACAAC
>JBLRXE010000435.1:0-2393 GCA_047920895.1 Roseovarius sp. | reverse complement strand
GCTTCCGATCTTTCTGGGGAACTGCGCCGACCTGAGCGAAATCGAGGTGTCGGATACGGAAATCCGTCTTGGTGCTGGGGTTACAATCGCGGCGCTGATGCAGGCGATTGCCCCCTATCACCCCTCCTATGCCGCGATGCTGCGGCGCTATGGCTCGGAACAGGTGCGCGCGGCGGCGACGCTGGGGGGCAATATCGCCAATGGCTCGCCCATCGGGGACAATGCGCCCGCGCTCATCGCCCTTGGGGCCACCCTGCACTTGCGCCATGGCGATACCCGCCGCGCGATGCCGCTCGAGGCGTTCTTTCTGGGTTACGGCCAGCAGGACCGCGCACCGGGCGAGATGATCGAGGCCATCCGCCTGCCGCGCCAGCCCGACCGCCTGCGCTGCTACAAAATCTCAAAGCGCTTTGATCAGGATATCTCGGCTCTGCTGGGTTGCTTCAACATCACCGTGGACGCAGGGCGGATCACCGCAGCGCGGATCGCCTTTGGCGGTATGGCGGGCATTCCCAAGCGTGCCGCCCATGTCGAAGCGGCATTGATCGACCAGCCTTGGACCGAGGCCACGATCAGTGCCAGCCACGCGGCATGGGCACAGGATTTCGCGCCGTTGTCGGATATGCGCGCCTCTGCCGACTATCGCCTGACCACCGCGCGCAACCTCTTGAGGCGCTATTTTCTCGTGGATCAGGGCATCGCCACCTCGGTTCTCGAGGTGGCACCATGACCGTCGCCCGCCCCCTGCCGCATGACGCAGCACAGCTGCATGTGACCGGGGCCGCGCGCTATGTCGATGATATCCCCTGCCCACGCGGCACGCTGCATCTGGCCTTTGGTCTGAGCCCCATCGCGGCAGGGCGCGTCACCGAAATGGACCTTGCGCCAGTGCGCCAGAGCGCGGGGGTCATAGCCGTGCTGACCGCTGGCGACCTGCCGCAGGGTGCCGATTGCTCGCCTTCGGCCCATGACGAGCCGCTCTTGTGCACTGGCGATGTGCACTACCATGGCCAGCCGCTCTTTCTGGTGATCGCCACCAACCACCTTGCCGCGCGCCGCGCCGCGCGCCGGGGAACCATCCGCTATGCAGAGGCCCCGCCGATCCTGAGCATTGATGCGGCCCTTTCCGCCAATAGCCGCTTCGAAGACGGGCCGCGCATCTGGCAAAGGGGCGACGCCGCCCGCGCCATCGCCGACGCAACCCACAAGATTGACGGCGTGATCGAGATGGGCGGGCAAGAGCATTTCTACCTTGAAGGTCAGGCCGCCCTCGCCCTGCCACAAGAGGGCGGCGATATGGTGATCCACGCCTCGACCCAGCATCCGAGCGAAGTGCAGCACAAGGTGGCCGAGGCCATCGGGCGGCTCATGCATGCCGTCCGGGTCGAGACGCGGCGTATGGGCGGCGGCTTTGGCGGCAAGGAAAGTCAGGCCAACGCCCCCGCCATCGCCTGCGCCGTCGCGGCGCGGCACACGGGCCAACCCTGCAAGATGCGCTATGACCGCGACGATGACATGGTGATCACCGGCAAGCGCCATGATTTCCGCATCGCCTATCAGGCGGGGTTCGATGCCAGCGGGCGACTGACCGGGGTGGACTTCGTGCAATACGCGCGCTGTGGGTGGTCACTGGATCTGTCGCTGCCGGTGGCCGACCGCGCCATGCTGCATGCCGACAATGCCTATCATCTGCCCGCTGTGCGGATCGAGAGCCATCGGTTGCGCACCAATACCGCCTCTGCCACCGCCTTTCGCGGCTTTGGCGGGCCGCAGGGCATGCTGGGCATCGAGCGGGTCATGGATCATGTGGCCCATACCCTCGGGCTTGACCCGCTCACGGTGCGGCAGCGCAACTACTATGCCGCGCGTGACGGAGGGGGGCTGTCTGCCCCCCGCGCTGCGCGCCCCCCCGAAGGTATTTCCGGCCAGATGAAACCGCAAGTCACGCCCTATGGGCAGGATGTCGCGGATTTCATCCTGCACGAGATGACAGAGCGGTTGGTGGGAACCTCGGACTATTTCAAGCGACGGGCCGAGGTGGCGGCATGGAACGCGCGCAACCCAGTGCTGAAGAAGGGGCTGGCGCTGACGCCGGTCAAGTTCGGGATTTCTTTCACGCTCAGCTATCTCAATCAGGCCGGGGCCTTGGTGCATGTCTATCAGGATGGATCGGTGCATCTCAATCATGGCGGCACCGAAATGGGACAGGGCCTGTTTCAAAAGGTGGCGCAGGTGGCGGCCGCAGGTTTTGGCCTGCCACTTGAGGCCATCAAGATCACCGCGACCGATACCGCCAAGGTGCCCAATACCTCGGCCACTGCGGCCAGTTCCGGCAGCGATCTCAATGGCATAGCGGTTCAGGCGGCCTGCGACACGATCCGCGAGCGGATGGC
>JBLRXE010000434.1:0-2396 GCA_047920895.1 Roseovarius sp. | reverse complement strand
CGGATACCACATCGCGGTATAGACCACGCCGCCCACCGGCAGTTTCTTGATGTCGCGGGTAAAGACATATTGACAGAGCGCCTCGCTATCCGGCCCGGTGATCTCGAACTTGCGCAGCGCGCTCAGGTCAAGCACCACCGCCTTCTGGCGACAGGCGTGATACTCGGCAATCGGCCCGGCGCTCGACATGGCACTGGCCAGCCAATAGCCGTTGTATTCGATGAAATTCTCAGTGAACCGCGCGAAACACGGGTGGAATCCTGTCTGTTTGGTCATCTTTGGCTCCGCGTCGGGGGTGGGCCGATAGGCCACCGATCTTTGAAAGGTTTCCTTGCCGCTATAGGTGCGCACATGGATATCCGTGGGGTTCCAGCCATTGGCGGCGGTGGTGTCATCGGGACAGGCCGAACTCACGCAGACCAGATCCGTCAAGGCGCGAAGCAGCACATAGTCGCCGGGCCGCGTCCAGGGTTCGTCGGTATACATCACCCCATGCGCATCAATGCCGGTGTTGAAGAAAAAATTGATCGCCATCCAGCCCGCGCGCCCCGTCACCCCATGCGGGGCAAGCGCTGCGTTGAAATTGTCGGAACAATTCACATGCCCCGGATAGCCGATATCGTCGTAATATTTCGCGGCACAGGCCAGCGCAAAGGCATCGTGCCGCCCGACCGTGTCCTGCACCACCTCGACCAGCGGCAACATCTCTTGATCATAATATTTCGCATGCAGGCCGGGCATCGGATAGGCATGGCCCATCAGCGTGCGCGTCGTGGTCACATCCAGCGCATGCTCAACCCCCTTGTCGAGCTTGCGCGCGGCGAAACACTGGAAATCCGTGCATTGCCGCCCATCCACGTCAAGGATCTGGATATAATCCCCCGCCTTGACGAAATAGGACTCTGCCGTGGCCGACTGCACCCGCAAATCCGTCACCGGATCGGCCAAGGGATCGGGCAGTTCAAAGCGCGCGGCGGATTTGAGCGTGGCGCGCGTCACCCAGACCGTGAGCGGCGTCGCGGTATCCTGCGCGGCGAAATCCATGATCCCACCGGGGGCGGCAATCACCGCCACCCCGTCACGGCGCACGGCGAATTCCGCCTCGGTCCCTGCCGGGCTGCTCCCCTCGAACAGATCCACCGACCGCGCCCGCGCCAGATCAATCCCCCGCGCCTCCAGCCCCATGCGCAACCCGCGCAACGATGTCTCCGACCCGGACAAGAGCGCCTTCAACCCGCGCGCCTCGCCCGTGCCCGCCTCGCCCAAGATACCCGGATCAATCGCCCCATCCGGCCCCGCCGTCACGATCTCGCAGCGCTGCCCGCCCTCGGTATTCACCACCCGCAAGCGGTCGCCCGCCTCCACGCGAATCAGGATTGCACCGGCCCCCTCGACCACATAGCGTTCGGTTCCGGGCGGCAGGGAAAACACCCGCGGCTCGACAATCACACTGGGCCGGGGCGGCCCGGCCTTGACCTCGGGATAGCGCATTTCCAACACTGCGGACCTCCTCTTTTCCTGCAAGATATTTGCATAAGCGGAATATTTATTTAACAATAAGAATATCGCAACGCAGCAGTTCCAGCAACATCAAACCCGAACCAACCCCGGAATTCTCAGCCATGGCCACAGGACCAAACCCCGTATGACCGCCCTGATCCTTGGCCTTGTCGCGGCGCTTGCTTGGGGCACCCATGATGTCTGCGTCCGCTACGTCAGCCAGAACAACGGAATTTTCGCGCCGCTCGTCTGGGTTCTGGCCTTTGGTCTCATGATCGTGACCCCCATCAGCGCCTATGCCGGGCTTCAAACGCCCCAAGGCGGCGACCTCGGCCTTGCCCTTCTCGCGGGCGTCTTCTTTGGCATCGGCGGCACGGCGCTCTACCGCGCCTTTTCCATCGGTCCGGTGCGGCTGGTGGCTCCGGTGATCGGGGCCTATCCGATTCTCTCGGTCGGCTGGGCGAGCCTCAGTGGCACGCCCACCACGCCGCTTGAATGGATCATGGTCGGCCTCATCATCTGCGGCGTGGCCTATATCGCCCAGAGCGATGCAGGCCATGATCCTGCCGAGGCCCCAATCAGCCCTCTGCCCGCCATCAGCTGGTCGCTCTTGGCGGCGATAGGCTTTGCCCTGACCTTCGCCATCGGGCACAAGGCCACGGCTACAGGCGGCGAATTGCTGCTCTTGGCCCCCACCCGCGCGGCGGCCCTCGTGGTGGTGCTGGGCTTTGCGCTGGCCTTTCGTGCGCCGCTCTCGCTCACCCGCCGCCACATTCCGCTTCTGGCACTGATGGGCACGCTTGACGCGCTGGCCATCGGCTGCGTGATCGGTGCAGGCCAGACCGCGCGGCCCGAATTCGCCGCCATCGGCGCTTCGACCTTTGGCGTCATCACCG
>JBLRXE010000433.1:0-2411 GCA_047920895.1 Roseovarius sp. | reverse complement strand
ATTTGGGGCAGCATCAGGTCGCACGGCCTTCTGTCTGATGTGGTGATCGTCAGTGATGGTGCAGGTCAATTCAATATCGGGGAACATGCGCTGTGTTGGGTCCATGCGGAACGGTTGGTCCATAAGCTCTATACCGCGACCGACCAGCAGCGTGATATCCAGCAGCGTATCCGCAGTGTAATCTGGAAGTACTACACCGCGCTCAAGACCTATCAGAACACCCCCAGCCCAGAGCGTAGAGAAACCCTGCGAAGACGGTTTGACAGAATATTCCAACGCCGCACAGGGTTTGTCACGCTCGATCGTTTGTTGCGAAGGATTCATGCGCAAAAGCAAGATTTCTTGAGGGTCCTAGAGAGGCCAGATATTCCGCTTCATACCAACGGATCTGAAAACGATATCCGCTCTGTGGTCACCAAGCGCAAAATCAGCGGCGGCACCCGCAGTGACAGCGGCCGCACCTGCCGTGACACTTTCCTGGGGCTGCTGAAAACTTGCAATAAGCTGGGGATATCGTTCTGGGACTATCTGGGCGCTCGCGTGAAAGCCGCAAAGGCTGTGCATGTGCCTCCCCTGCCACAGCTTGTTGCGCAACGCTGCGCGAGCGCATAGTCAGACCCGATAGCAACGCGATGGACCAACGGTAAAATCCAGCGCGGCATCCTCATTCACAAAACCAACCACCGACAAAGGATGATCGTGTATCAGTACGAAGTGCCCGCGGTTTTGCCCCTCTTACTGTTTCTGGGCATAACCGTTTGAGTGTGTTGCCTTGAACGATGCCGCATGTCAGAGAAACCGCCTCATCAACCAAGAGCTGACACAAATATGTTCCTTTCCGAGACTGACCGCGAAACGCTGTTAAAAACCCTGAATGCCAAGAGTCCTGAGCTGATTCAGGCACGCATGTCAAGGGTCACGAGGCGCATCCGGGTACAAGCCAGATTGTCGCGCAGGCGATCCTAGCCGCAATTCATGCGCAGGGCATTGATCCGGGAGTCTTTTCCTTGGTCCACGGCGGGTCGCGCGAGACCGGAGCTGCGCTCGTGAAACACTCGCTTGTCCGAGCTGTCGGATTCACGGGATCGCTTTCAGGGGGGCGGGCGCTGTTCGATCTCTGCGCTCAAAGGCCAGAACCAATACCGTTTTTCGGTGAACTCGGCAGCGTGAATCCGATGTTCCTGCTGCCTAGGGCCCTTACCGCGCGTGGGACTAATATCGCGAAGGACTGGGCGAGTTCTCTGACGCTTGGGGCCGGACAGTTTTGCACCAATCCCGGCGTCGCGGTTGTGATCGGGAGCGCACAGGCGGACGCCTTCGCCAAAGCCGCAGTCGAAGCATTGTCGCTAACCAACGCACAGACGATGCTGACAGATGGTATCGCATCGGCCTACCGCAGGGGTCAGATGCATTTCGCTGAAATCACCGGTGTGGAACAATTGCTGTCCACCAACGGCGAAGCAAGGGCTGCCAAACCTTGCCTCTATCAGACGACTGGCGAGAATTGGCTCGCAACCGAAACGCTTGGGGAAGAGGTGTTCGGGCCGCTTGGCCTTGTTGTTATAGTTCGGGATTTGGACGAGATGCAGGCTGTCGCACAAAGCCTTCGAGGCCAGTTGACATGCACGCTTCATCTCGATCCTGAAGACATAGCCAGCGCACGACCTCTTGTGCCCATTTTGTCGCGAAAAGCGGGGCGACTTCTCGTCAACGGGTTCCCAACCGGCGTCGAGTTTGCAGATGCAATGGTCCATGGTGGCCCTTATCCGGCGTCCACGAACTTCGGACATACCTCTGTCGGCACCATGGCAATTCGGCGGTGGCTCCGGCCCGTCTGCTACCAAAATGTTCCAGAAGAACTGCTTCCCGCAGATCTAACGCTGTGACCCTATTCCGCTATCCCGGGGCCGATCACCGCCAGTTCCGCCCCGGGGCAATCACATCGAGGACATGAACTTCCTGCACAGCCACATGATGTTCATAGAGGAACACATATCCTTTCACAGGGAACATCCTGACCTCGCCTTGGAACACCGCACCCGCCTCTGGGAAAGTGCTGAGGGTCTCGACTAGACGCGTCTGGATCTGCTCCAGAAAATCCAGAACGGTCGGGATGCTGTCCACGTCCACATGATCGATGAACTCGACCAGAGCGGCATCGACTCCGGGGGCGAAGAGAACGGTGGCGGGCTGCATGGGCTGTATGATCAGGATACGCGGCGCAGGGCCCTGTCACGCAGGCTCGCGAAATACGTCGCATCGGCGACGATTCCATCACCCTCGGAGATTGCTTTGCGACTGGTCTCCAGGCGCCGGTTCAGATCGATCTGCGCCATCACCGCATCGAGAAGGCCTAGCTTGCCGGCAGCCACATCCGCCTTCAGGGGCGCAGCCAGAAAGCTGTCGGCAAG
>JBLRXE010000432.1:0-2436 GCA_047920895.1 Roseovarius sp. | reverse complement strand
CCACATCCGCCAGCGCCAGAGGCACCAGCGCCGTGACCATCGCCACCTGCCGTGCTGCCCCCTCAACCTCGCGCAGCGCCAGCACATCGAGTGGGGCCAGAATTTCGACCTCTGCCAATCCAAGCAGCGCCTCGGCGTCAAATTGCTCTGCCTGTCGCTCTGCCAGCCGCTCCAGCCCCCACGCCAGCTCGGGCCGCGCCGCATAATGCGCGCGCAGCCGCGCCACAACCGCCCGTGCCGCCTCCAGATCCCCCTCCGCCAGCGCCACCCCGGCGGCGCGCCGCAGGGTATCAAGCCGCCCCAACCGGGCAAATCCCGCCACCTCGCGCAGGCCGATCATCGCCGCCACCAGCAAGAGACCCACACCCATCGCTGCCACCGCGTAGCCCAGAACCGGCACCCGCGTGATCAAGCCCGCCGCAAAATCCCACGCCGCCACGGACACGGCCGCGCCCATAAGTCCAAGCGCCAAGGCCCAGAAGAGCCGCCCCAGCCATGACGGCCCCGCCGCACCGCGCGTGATCACCGCGCGCATTGCCCGCCCATCGGGCCGATCAACCAGATCGGGCACGGGCGGCGCACGGTCCGGCCCCTCGGCAGCCTGCGCGTCCATCTCGATCAGAACCGGCCCCTTGGCCTTGTTGCCGCTCACGCGCCCTCTCCTTTGCCACGCCAGACCAGCAGGATATCCGGCAGGCCCTCATCATTGCCAAGGCCCGCGCTGCGCGCCGCCTCGACAAACCCTTGACGCGCATAAAAGGCGCGCGCCGCGGCATTGGCCTCGACCACCCAGAGACGCAGCACGCCCGCCTCCACCTTGGCCTCCGCCAAAAGCGCCCGGCCAAGTCCCCGCCCGCGCCGCATTGGATGCACATAAAGCGCATGCAGAATATCGCCGTCGCGAACCAGAAACCCGGCCACGCGGCCACGCTCGCGGATCACCTGCACCCAGCCCCAGCGGATCACCCGTGCGAGCGCGCGCAAGTCGTCCCAATGGCTGCGCACCTGCGGCAACCATGGCGTCGCGCGGGTGAACCCCCACAGGATCAGGGCCAGACGCGGCAGATGCCAGATCTTGGCGCGCGCGGTTTTCATAGCTTGTCCCCGATCAGGAATTGCGCGGCGCGGTCCAGCCGGATATGCGGCGGCCCTTCGCCGGGGCGCAGGTTGAGGGGGGCCGGCGCGAAACGCATCACCCGGTAATCCCGCCCCAGCCAATCCGTCGCCCCCGCCCGCGCCGGGGCCAGCAACTGCCCCGGATCGTCCGGCAGATCGCCCGCGTAGAACGCCGCCTGCCGGCCCGTCTCAAGCAGGCGTCCGCGCACACAGTCAAGCATCTCGCCCTCATGGCTTACCCGCTCCTCGACCGTGGCGCGCAACGCGGCCAGTGCCATCGCCTGCGTCGTGGCCCCTGCAAAATCCGCCCGGTCCCGCGCCTCGCGCAAGAGCGCCGCCATGATCCCCGTCAGCCGCCCATGCTGCGCATGATGCAGATGATCCGCCTTGGTTGCGGCAAAGAGGATACGCTCCACCCGCCGCCCAAGAAACAGCTGCGTCAGAAACGCATTGCGACCGGGCCGGAACGCGCCCAGAATATCCGCCATCGCCCGGCGCATATCCTCGACCGCCTGAGGCCCCTTGTGGATCGCGTCGAGCGCATCGACCAGCACCACCTGCCGGTCAATCTTGGCGAAATGATCGCGAAAGAACGGTTTGACCACCTCGCGCTTATAGGCGTCATAGCGCCGCGCCATTTCGGCCCGCAGGCTGCCACGGCCCGCCTTGCCCTCGGGCAAGGGCGCGAATGTCACCACCGGCGACCCCGCCAGATCACCGGGCAGGATGAACCGCCCCGGTGTGCAATCATAGAAGCCTGCGGCGCGCGCAGCCTGCAAATAGGCGGTAAACCCTGCGGCCAGTGCCTGTGCCACCGGCTCGTCCAGCCGCGCCGCCGCATCCACTTGGCCCACCTGCGCCAGATACCCGGCCGCCTCGGGACGCGGGGCAATCCGTGTCAACACCTCCGCCGCCCATTGATCATAGCTCTTGTCCAAGAGCGCCAGATCAAGCAGCCATTCGCCGGGATAATCCACGATATCGAGATGGATCACCCGTGGTCCCGTCATGCCCGCCAAAAACCCGGCAGGCCGCACCCGAAGCGACAAGCGCAGTTCCGACACCGCGCGCGTGCTCTCGGGCCAATGCGGCGTGGGGCCGGTCAGGGCCGCCAGATGCGCCTCGTAATCGAATCGGGCCAGCGTTACATCCGGCTGTGGTTGCAGATAGGCCGCAAGAATCCGACCCTCGCCCTGCGCCAGTAGCCCCGGCATCCGCCCACGGTCCATGAGATTGGCGATGAGCGCGGTGATGAACACCGTCTTACCCGCCCGCGCAAGGCCCGTCACACCGACCCGGATCACTGGCTCAAAGAAGGCC
>JBLRXE010000431.1:0-2438 GCA_047920895.1 Roseovarius sp. | reverse complement strand
GTATCGGATTTGATTCATGCTTTCAAGTTTTTAAACAATTATCGTAACTACTCAGGTCCCCACCCGCAGAGGGCGTGTACCTGAGGGAATTGGCCCATCCAACTCCGACTTGAGCATTATAATACCCCCCTTCCATCCGCAACAAAAAAATTTCTCTTTTCGCTGGACTCAAAGGTCGTGATCGTCTATGGTGTTGATCATGACACAGGGAATGATCATCCAGGGCCGGGAAATCACATCCGACGAGATCGGGTTGATCCGGGGCTTGATGGCCGAACATCCGGACTGGGGCCGTACCCGGCTGAGCGAGGAACTGTGCCGCTGCTGGAACTGGCGCAACGCCCGAGGCCGCATCAAGGATATGGCGGCGCGCACGCTGTTGTTGAAGCTGGAGCGTCGTGGTTTCATCGAGTTACCCGCACGGCAGCGACCGTCTTCCAATCAGTTCCGCAATCGGCGTGTGGCTGTCGTGAAGCCTTCCGACGAACCGATTCGCGGCAGACTGAGCGATTTGCGGCCGCTATCGGCGAGTCTGGTGGCCCCACGATCGGAGGATCTGCGCTTGTTCAACGGTCTGCTGGCCCACGAGCATTATCTCGGGCACCGCAACACGGTCGGTGAAAACCTCCGCTATCTGATCCGCGACCGGCAGGGCCGCCCGGTGGCGTGTGTTCTGTTCGGTTCGGCGGCGTGGAAGTGCGCGGACCGTGACGCCTTCATCGGATGGGATTGCCCCACGCGCGAACGCAATCTGCAAGGGCTGACGAACAACACTCGCTTTCTCATTCCCGGCTGGGTGCAGGTTCCGCATCTGGCCAGCCACGTACTGGGGCTCATCTCCCGGCGCATCCGCGCCGACTGGCAGGCGAAATACGGGCATCCGGTGCACGCGCTGGAGACCTTTGTGGACCGAAGCCGGTTCTGCGGAACCTGTTATCAAGCCGCGAACTGGTTGCGGTTGGGCGCGACGCAGGGGCGTACCCGCAATGACCGGGAACGCCGCATCCAGGCGCCGGTCAAGGACGTGTACCTGTATCCGCTCGTTACGGAATTCCAGCGGGAGTTGTGCCGATGATAACCCGTCAGGAAGCGGAAGCTATTTACGATGCCGGCAGAGAAACCGTCGTCCGTATGTTGCTGGCGATGGATGCACGTATCGATTCCCTGGAGCGGCAACTTGTTGAATTGACAACACGCCTTGAGCAGAGTGAACAGCGGGTCCGCCATCTGGAAGAACTCCTGGCCAAGAACTCACGCAACAGTAGCAAGCCACCCTCCAGCGACGGCTTCAAGAAACCGGCGCCAAAAAGCCTGCGCGAGAAGGGCAGACGCAAGTCCGGTGGTCAGCCCGGCCATACGGGCCATACGCTCAAGATGGCCGACAAACCCGATCATACCGAAGTGCACCATGTGAAGCAATGCGAGCACTGCGGCCGGTCCCTGGCCGATCAATCTTCAGACAGCGTCGAAAAGCGCCAAGTCCATGACCTGCCGCCCCTGTCACTGATCGTCACCGAGCACCAAGCCGAAACCAAAACCTGCGTTTGCGGACACCTGAACAAAGCCGCGTTCCCCGAAGGGATCAACTCTCCGGTGCAATACGGCGAGGCGATCAAGGCGGCGGCGGTCTACCTGAAGAACTACCAGTTCCTGCCCTATGACAGAACCTGCGAACTGCTGGCCGACTTCTTCGGCTGCGCGATGAGCGAAGGCACGCTGGCCAACATCATCGCGCAATCCCACAAGCTGGCTGCCGATCCGGTCGAGAAGATCAAGGGGCTTGTCGAGCAGGCCGCAGTGGCTCACTTCGATGAAACCGGCTCACGGGTGGACGGCAAGCTGTGGTGGATGCATTCGGCCTCGACCGCACAATCCACCTACTACGACATCCACCCCAAACGCGGTAGCGAAGCCTTCGACGCCATCGGCATCTTGCCCGATTTCCTCGGACGAGCCGTTCACGACTTCTGGAAACCGTACTTCGGCTACGGCTGCCTCCATGGCCTCTGCAACGCCCACCACCTGCGTGAACTGATCTTCGTAAACGAACAGCACCAGCAGGACTGGGCAGATCACATGATCGACTGCCTGCTCGACATCAAAGATGCCGTCGATCTCGCCAAACAGTCGACCGATCATCTTGACCGGCGGCAACTACAGATCTTCGAAGCCCGCTACCAGCAAATCCTTGATGAAGGCTATGCACAGAACCCGCTGCCGCCGTTGCCGCACAACGCAAAGAAAAGACGGGGGCGACGCAAAAAGACCAAAGCCCGCAACCTGCTCGAACGGCTTGACGAACACCGCACCGAAGCGCTCGCCTTCATGTACGACTTCAATGTCCCATTCGACAACAATCAGGCCGAGCGTGACCTGCGCATGATGAAGGTACAGCAGAAAATCTCGGGAACGTTCCGAACCGAGGATGGGGCCAAAGC
>JBLRXE010000430.1:0-2441 GCA_047920895.1 Roseovarius sp. | reverse complement strand
CACGCGGCGCGTGACACCAGCACCTCATCCACCTGACGCGCGGCCAACACCTCGTCGCCACCGGAAACGGCAGCCACTTCGCGCGTCAGACGCTCGAGCGCGGCCTCGTAGAGCTGACGCTCGGAATAGCTCTGCTCGCGTTGATCGTCCGAGCGATGCAGATCGCGCACCACCTCGGCAATGGCAATCAGATCGCCGGAATTGATCTTTTGCTCATATTCCTGCGCCCGGCGCGACCACATGGCGCGCTTGACCTTGGCCTTGCCCTTGAGCGTGCTCATCGCCCTGGACACGACATCGGGGCTGGACAGGCCACGCATCCCGATTTCGGTGGCCTTGTTGGTGGGCACCCGCAGGGTCATCTTGTCTTTTTCAAAGGAGATCACGAACAGTTCCAGCGTGATGCCGGCGATTTCCTGCTCTTCGATCGAAACGATCTGGCCCACGCCATGCGCGGGATATACAACGTAATCATCGGGGCGAAATTCGGACTTCTTGGTCTTCGACATTCAGGTCTTCCTCGCAGGGCTGCCAGCTCGGACGCACAAAAACACACGCCAAGGGCCAATGCGGTCCACGGAATATGTGTATCTGTTGCAGAGAAATCCACCCCCGGGCAGCAACGCGGGTGAATGGATATCAGGCACATTTGATCTTGTCATAAAACTGTATCACAAAAAACCGCCCAATGAAAGGGCGGTGTTCCATGACTGGCTATTCGCCCCTGCAAATCAACGGCTTATCCGGTTCACGTTTTCGCGCGCGCGCCAGTTTGGCCGATTTGCGCCGCGAATCGGCTCTCAGCCCCCTTCGCCGGGCGCCTCGGAGAAGTATTTCTCGAGCTTGCCGGTCTCGCCGTCGCGCTCTTCCGCCTCGGGCAGCGGGTCTTTCTTGGTGATGATCACCGGCCACATTTCCGCGTATTTGCGGTTGAACTCGACCCATTTTTCCATGTCCGGCTCGGTATCCGGGCGGATCGCATCGGCGGGGCATTCCGGCTCGCAGACGCCACAGTCGATACATTCATCGGGATGAATGACCAGCATGTTCTCGCCTTCATAGAAACAATCGACCGGGCAAACCTCGACACAGTCGGTGTATTTGCAGGCGATACAGGCGTCGTTCACGATATAGGTCATGGCCGTCTCTCATTCATCCCGAATTGCGCTTCACCTAATCCAGTGGGGCGGATCAATCAAGCGGTCCCGACCTGTTGAGATCGAGTTTGCGGCGGTCGCGCTTGGTCGGGCGTCCTTTTCCCTCATATTTGGGCGCGGACGGAACACTTTCCTGCGTCACCGGCTCACTGAGATCATCATAGAGCGCCTGCGCCTCTGTCGCGGGTCCGCGCCGCGTGCCCAGCTCCACGATCCGCACCACCCGCACGCGCATGGCTTGGGCAAAGGTCAGAACATCGCCCGACCCCACGGCGCGCGCGGGCTTGGACACAGGCGTGCCGTTTACCCGCACACGGCCCGCCGCGACCAGCGCCGTGGCAAGGCTGCGGGTCTTGAAGAACCGCGCCTGCCAGAGCCATTTGTCGAGGCGGATCTTGGCGGCAGGTTCGTCCAAAAGCTCAGTCCTTGGTCCTCAGCCCCATCAGCGCTGCGGCAAAGGGATTGTCGGGGTCGATCCGGTCATTGCGCTTCTCGGGCTTGGCGGCATAGGTCTTGGGCTGCTCTTCCCGCGGCTCGCGCGGTTTGCCTTTGCCGGGTTTGCCGCGCGGTTTGCCGCCTTGGCGCTGCGGACGGTCCCGCTTTTGTGCGGCGTCACCCTCGCTCGGGGCACCCTCTCCTGCCTGAGCGCCACGCGGGCCGCGCCCGCCCTGTGCCCTGCCCTGCGCCGGACGCTCGCCACGCGGGCGATTGGCGCGCGGGGCCCAGGTAAAGGTATAGTAGACCTCGATTTCAGGCGTGGCGACCTCGGGGCTCGTGCCAGTGGCCAGGGACTCGACCGGAGCCTCGTCGATGGCAGCGGGGGCTGCCTCCTCTGCCACAACGGAGACCGCCGCCGCGTCGGGCGTTGCCGCCTCGGTTTCGGGTGCGGCCTCGGGCGCGGTCTCGATCACGACCTGATCCACCGGCTTGACCTTGGCGCGTTCAGCCCGCTCGGCCTTATAGCCCAACCCCTGCATCAAAAGGGCGAATTGCTCCAGCGTCATGCCGGTGATCGAGAGCATATCCGGCTTGGCCTCGAAGCCGCCGCGCGTATCCTCGCTGCGCAGCATGTCGGCCAGCCGTTCCAGCATGTCGATTCGGATCGCTCGCTCTCCGGCGGCGCGATAGCCGGCCATTGTGTAATACCCCTTGGGCGCGTCATTGCGCGCGGGCACGGTCACCAGCCCCGGCGGCGGCGCGTCGGGGAATTCGTCCATCCCCTGGCTCAGTGACCACAGCACCAACCGCAGCCGCGTCGGCGCGGGTTTGAGCAAGAGCGGCAGG
>JBLRXE010000429.1:0-2442 GCA_047920895.1 Roseovarius sp. | reverse complement strand
ACTTCGCGGCCTTTCTGAGACGATCCCCCGACACGGCGACGCCTGAGGAACTACGGGCGTATCAGCTGCATATGACAGAGCTCGGTATCGCACCGCCGACATTTAACGCTCGCATCATGGCGCTGCGGTTTCTTTTTGGCACCACATGCAAGCGAGAGGACATGCACCAGCACATGCAGTTCCGGCGGCAGCCGCGAAGACTGCCCAACGTGTTGAGCGTCCAAGACGTGTCTGCGGTGTTGGCTGCAGCTCCCGGGCCCGGGCTGAAGTATCGCGCGGCACTCAGCATCAGCTATGGTGCCGGGCTCCGGGCCGCCGAGGTATGCAATCTCAAGATCAGAGATATCGACAGCGATCGTATGTTGATCCATGTCGAGCAGGGCAAGGGCCGGAAAGACCGGAAGGTGATGCTATCACCCGGATTACTTGAGCTGTTACGCGCCTATTGGTGCGAGGCTCGGCCTATAGGCTGGCTTTTCCCGGGTAAGCCCCGGATAAATCCGATCTCACCGCGTCAGTTGAGCCGAACTTTTCTGACCGCTAAGCACTTAGCGGGTGTCACTGGTGCATCCACTCTGCATACGCTCCGCCACAGCTTTGCCACCCACCTTCTGGAAGCAAACACCGACGTGCGAGTGATCCAAGTGCTTCTTGGGCATGCCAGTTTGACCACGACCCAGAAGTACGCCCATGTAGCGACACGCTTGATACGTGATACTGTCAGCCCCTTCGAGGCGCTGTCCCAGCTCAGAGACCAATTGGCTCCGCCGACACCGACGCCTGATTAGAACGCGCCAAAGGGGCGTGCTTCGGCCAAAGCTGGAGATCGCTGACATATTCCGCGCCCATGGTCCTGTGTGGCGGCAGGCCAATGCGGGGCGTGTCAGCCTGTCCCAGTTGAAGGTGATGTCAGCGATTGAAGCCTGCCGAACCGAGGCGCTCGGTGGGCATGTGGCCGGTTGCGCCAAATGCAGTCATCATCACATCAGCTTCAACTCCTGCAAGAACCGGCACTGCCCGAAGTGCCAGGGACCGGCGGCGCGCGACTGGATGGAGGCGCGTGCCGAGGACCTGCTGCCCGTGGAATATTTCCACGTCGTCTTCACGATGCCCGCCGAGATCGCGCAGATCGCTTACTGGAACAAGAAGGCCGTCTATGGCCTTCTGTTCAAAGCCTCGGCTGAAACGGTGATGACCATCGCAGCCGATCCCAAAAGAATGGGCGCGCGGGTGGGCATGACAAGCGTCCTTCACACCTGGGGCTCTGCCCTGACCCATCATCCGCACATCCACATGATCGTCCCCGGCGGCGGCCTGTCGCCCGATGGCACAAAGTGGGTCGCCTGCCACCCCGGTTTCTTTCTGCATGTGCGGGTGCTGGCGCGGCTGTTCCGGCGCCTGTTTCTTGACGGGCTGATGGATTTGCACCGGACTGGTCAGCTGGCGTTTTTCGGCCATCGCGAACGGCTGGCGCAAGCAGATGCCTTCACAGCATGGCTCGCCCCTTTCCGCAAATCCGAATGGGTCGTCTATGCCAAGCCACCCTTCGGCGGGCCGGAGGCCGTGCTGGCCTATCTCAGCCGCTACACCCATCGCGTCGCCATCTCGAATGCGCGCCTAGTCAGCGCCAATGCCGATACCGTCGCTTTCCGATGGAAGAACTACCGCATCAAATCCGGCGACCGCCAAAAGGTCATGCGGCTGGCCACGCCCGAGTTCATTCGCCGCTTCCTGATCCATGTCCTGCCAGATGGCTTCCACCGCATCCGCCATTACGGCCTGCTGGCCAGTTCAAAACGCAAGGCCAACATCACAAAAATCCGCGCCATGCTCTGCGTTCAGCACCCCGACAAGGCGACATCGGCGCAACCTGAAACAGAGATCATCCCTCTCACCCTGCGCGAACCGTGCCCCTGTTGCGGTGGCCCTATGCGCGTCATCGAGATCTTCCGCCGCGGGCAAAAACCGATGTCGCGCGCGCCACCACGGGAACAGGCCGCATGACACACCGCCTGTCAGACGCCACAGACAACCACCGGCTGCGCACGGCAGACCCGGTCACAACAGGCTGCGCCCAGCCACCCTCAACGCGCAACGCCATAGCTTTCATGTCAAATCGCTCGGTGATTTATGGATCATCAAGCGCGACTGATCCCGTCTTGGGTACCATGCCCAAATCCAGCCGTACCCTTGACACGGCCGTCGTCCCAACCGTCTGCACACTTTCCCCATAGGTCGGTCCAAGACCACGCGGCTTCCTCCTTGCGAGGTTTTCCAACGCGGGTCGTGGTCGCGCCAGCGCGAAGTGTTCCGCCGCGACCCGCGTCAGAAAACCTTCATCATAGCTACCATATGCGATGCCACCCTTGTTGAACCTCGGGAAAAAGTATCATGCGCTGGATACTATTCGCCAGGGCGCGACAGGCTGAAAACCTCATTCAC
>JBLRXE010000428.1:0-2443 GCA_047920895.1 Roseovarius sp. | reverse complement strand
CCGCCCGCTTTGCCGAGATGAATGGCGCGGTCGGCAGCACAGGCGCGATCCCCACGCCCAAGGCCACGGTCAACAGATGGATCATCGGCGAGACCGCCAAGACGCGGGCCGCCGTCGATGAGGCGCTGGAAAACTTCCGCTTCAACGATGCGGCGGGCACGCTCTATGCCTTTGTCTGGGGCACGGTCTGCGATTGGTATGTGGAGTTTTCCAAGCCGCTGCTCATGGATGGTGATGCCGCGACCAAGGCCGAGACGCAGGCCACGATGGCCTGGATCATCGACCAATGCCTGCTCCTCCTGCATCCGATCATGCCGTTCGTGACCGAAGAACTCTGGGGCACGCTGGGCACGCGGTCCAAGATGCTGGTGCATGGCGATTGGCCGACCTATGGGGCGGACCTGATCGACGCCGAGGCCGACCGCGAGATGAACTGGGTGATCGCCCTCATCGACCAGATCCGCTCGGTGCGCGCCCAGATGCATGTGCCTGCGGGCCTCCATGTGCCGCTCCTGGTCACGGAACTGACCGCAGCCGGGCGTGCCGCGTGGTCCCGCAACGAGGTGATGATCAAGCGGTTGGCGCGGGTCGAGAGCCTGACCGATGTGGGCGCTTTCCCCAAGGGCTGCGCCACCATCGCGGTGGAGGGCGCGACCTTTGGCCTGCCGCTGGCCGGCATCATCGACGTGGCCGAGGAAAAGGCGCGACTGGAAAAGACGCTGGCCAAGCTGGAAAAGGAATTGGGCGGGCTGCGCGGGCGGCTGAACAACCCCAATTTCGTGGCCTCTGCGCCCGCGGATGTGGTGCAAGAGGCGCGCGAGAATCTTGCCCTGCGCGAGGAAGAGGACAGCAAACTGCGCGCGGCGCTGGCGCGTCTGGCGGAACTGGACTGAGCCAAGGCCAAGCAGGCCCTCTGCTTCTTCTTGGATCAAATACTCAAGACCGCCCCTGCGATCAGGCGCGCGTCCAGCGGTGCATCACGTCACCGCCCAGGACGCGCGTCTCGATCAGACGGTAGCGTGCGGCTTCGTCCAGCCGCGCGAGACCCAGCGCACCCACGCCCGGCAGCCCCTCGGCGCCGATGGCGAGACCGGCTGTAAAGCCGATCAGCTCATCCACCAGCCCCGCCGACAAGAGCGAGGCCGCGAGCGCCCCGCCGCCCTCGCACAAGACCCGCGTCAGCCCCGCAGCGCCCAGCGCCTGAAGGACCGCTGCCGGATCAACCTGGCCTTGCGTCACCTCACAGGGCAAGAGCCGCGCGCCGATGCCCTGCCAGGCCGCGACCAGCGCGGGATCGGCATGCGGCCCATGGCAAAGCCAGAGCGGCACATCGCGTGCCGTGCGCGCGAGATTGGAGAGGAGCGGCAGATCAAGACGGCGCGAGACCACGACGCGCACCGGCTGGCGGCGCGCGCCCATGTCGCGCACGGTCAGCATGGGATCATCGGCGCGCGCGGTGCCCGCCCCCACCATCACCGCGTCATGGCGTGCGCGCAGGCCATGCACCATGCGCCGTGCCTCGGGTCCGGTGATCCACTGGCTGTGGCCTGTGGCGGTGGCGATGCGGCCATCAAAGCTCGACGCGAGTTTGAGCGTCACCAAGGGCCGCCCGATTTCGTTGCGCATCAGGAACCCGGCCAGATCACGCCCCGCCTGATCTGCCAGAACCCCGGTGCGCAGCGCGATGCCGGCATCGCGCAGCATGGCAAAGCCGCGCCCGGCGACGCGCGGGTCGTTGTCGTCAAAGGGGGCCACCACCCGCGCGATGCCCGCCGCGATGAGCGCCTCGGCACAGGGCGGGGTCTGGCCGTGATGGGCGCAAGGTTCGAGCGAGACATAGGCCGTGGCGCCGCGCGCCCGTGCCCCGGCCTGCGCCAGCGCCTGCGGCTCGGCATGGGGCCGCCCGCCCGGCGCGGTCCAGCCGCGCCCGACGATGCGCCCGCCCTGCACGATGACACAGCCCACGGCGGGATTGGGCGCGCATTGCCCCATGCCCCGCCGCCCCAGCGACAGGGCCAGCGCCATAAAGCGGGCGTCGGCGGCGCTCACGCGTCCGGTTTGGGATTGAGGGCCGCGTCCTCGGGCCGCAATTCGCTGACAAAGCGGTCGAAATCGTCCGCTTCCTGAAAATTCTTGTAAACGCTGGCAAAGCGGACATAGGCCACGGTGTCGATCCGGGCCAAGCTCTCCATCACGATCTCGCCCACGGTTTTCGAGGGAATATCGGTCTCGCCCATACTCTCCAGCCGCCGCACGATGCCGGAAATCATCTGTTCGATCCGGTCCGGCTCGATGGGTCGTTTCTGGAGCGCGATGCGGATCGAGCGTTCCAGCTTGTCGCGGTCGAAATCCTCGCGGCGGCCGTTGGATTTCACCACCACCAGATCGCGCAATTGCACCCGTTCATAGGTGGTAAACCGCCCGCCGCAGCCGGGGCAAAACC
>JBLRXE010000427.1:0-2447 GCA_047920895.1 Roseovarius sp. | reverse complement strand
AGCCCGTGGCGGCAAGGCGGCTAAGAAGAAAGCCATTACGGCCATTGCGCGCAAACTGGCGGTTTTGATGCTCGTTCTCTGGCAGACGGGAAGCAGCTATGAGCCCTTGCGCAATTCAACCTCCACGCCTGGCAGTGCGAAAGCTGCCTGAATCGACATCGAAATTTCCACCCAATGAACAACACACAATCGAAACATTTCGGGGTGACTGCGGAAGTTCCCCCGCACCTCACAAGTGCGTGCCGTAGATAGCAGCCCCCAACCACTCTCAACGAGGAAACGGAATCTATCGTGCAGCTGGCCAGTAAAGAGCCTCAACCGACTGCGTATGGAAGCGGGATTCCGTTGTTCACCAAATTGACAAACAAACACCCTGACAACCCCTGACCGAAGCAGCAAAAATGAATTTTTGATTTTTATTTGACTAACCTTCTCATGGAAGGGGACTTGATGGTATGAAGTCATTCAGCAACCGGCGCTGGGCAAGCCGTTAGGGTTGGTTCAACGTCCCCTGCGGAACCCGTGAGTGCTATGCAACACGCGCGGGTGGCCGAAGGTCATAAGGTTCGAGCAGTCACATGAGGTTACTCCTCCCTAACTTGATTGAACCTATGCGGAAAGCACCATCGTGGGGCGCAAGGCCCCGAATGCCTGACTGCAACCTTCCGTCCGTGACCAGACAAAACGGCCGCCCGCGCCGGTTGCCCTACCTTTAACCGGGCCATCAGAGAACACCATGAAAAAAACATCAGACACACCAACCTCCAAACGAAAGCCGCCTGCCTTAATCGGCAAGGTCGAGCCGCAGCGCGAGACCTATCTCGCCCCACCGCCACCCACCAAAGGACGGATCATCGGAGTGGATTGCCACCCCGACACCTTCACTGCCGCCGTCTTCCGTGGCACCACACCGCACGATGCCCGCAAGCTCTCCTGCCACCCGGACATGACCTTGCAAAAGTTCCTCGATTGGGCGCAGCGCGAATGCACCAAACACGATCTCTTGCTTCTGGAAGCCAGCGGCAACAGCTTTGAAATCCACCGCCGCCTGCTTGGCCTGAACCTGCGCGCCGTGGTGCTTGAAAGCTGCCACATCGGCAAGCATGCCAAAACCTACGCCGACAACGACAAAATGGCCGCCGCCCGCATCGTGCTCGTCTATCTCCAGGGCCAGGCACCATGCGTCTGGGTGCCCGATGCCCGCACCAGCGAGCGCCGCGAACTGCTCCATCTTTACAGCAAGGCCGTTGAAGCCCGCACCGCCGCGAGCAACTCCCTGAAAGGCTACCTCAATCAATTCACCATCCGCCCCGGCAGCCGCTCGATGACCAAGGAATCCACCGAAGCCTGGGTGCTCAAACAGCGCGACTGGAGCCCGATGCAACGCGAGGTGCTTGCCGAATACTTCAGCCACCTGCGGGCACAAACCGAGCGCAGCAAAAAGCTGTTAGAACTCATGGGCCGTGAAATCTGCGCCGAGCCATTGATGCTTCGCTGCATGAAATTGTTGGGCATCGGGATGGTCAACGCCTTCGCCCTGCTTGCCGTCATTGGCGACGTGCGCCGCTTTGAGCGCCCGGAAAAACTTGTCGCCTACCTTGGCCTCAATCCCGGCCAGCGTGAAAGCGGACGCGGCAAACTGATCAAGGTTGGCGTCGGCAAACGCGGGCGTGGCGACATGCGCCGATTGCTGATGCAAGGCGCACATGCGATCCTTCGCAACGGTAGGAACAGTGCGCTTGGCAAATGGGGATGGAAACTCTTCGCACGCAAAGGGCAACGCAACATTGCGGTGGTTGCGATCGCCCGCAAGCTCGTCGTGCAAGTCTGGCACCTGCTCCAGGCCAATCCGATCGAGGCGGTGGACGGCGACAAAAGCCTCCGCGTGAAGCTCGTCAAACTCGCCTCCATGATTGGCAAAGAACGTCGCATCGAAATGTCGCTGCCAGCCGGACTGGGAGCCTGCGTGGATCATTTGTGCGGGCGCATCTCGCCGGTGGCAGAAGCAAGCGGCTAAAGAAGAAGGCGGCTACTGGAGGCTAAAGCCTCCTCCAATCCATCCACCCTCAACCCCTTACACAAAACCCCAAAAAACATCGATTTCCCAAAGAAAAGACTTGAATGACTACATGCCTGTGACTGAGGTTGGTTTCGCCAAGGTAGTAGAGGCTTTGGCCGGTCATGGCGGAGTATTTGACTTGTTCCTCGGGCGGGAAGAAGGAGAGGACGGCATCCATGAGGGTGCTTTTCCCGGCGGCACTGGTGCTTTGGATGATGACGGCGAGCGGCTTTGCGAGCTTGCGCGAGGCGCACGCGAGATACGCGGCGAGGAGGTTGGTTTTTTCGCCGACGATTCCGGCTTGATCGTAGGCGGTGGCGATTTTTTCGAGGAGGTTCGGGGATTTGAGGAGCGCGAGGGCTTCGGCGTGTTCTTCGGGGGTGAGCGG
>JBLRXE010000426.1:0-2451 GCA_047920895.1 Roseovarius sp. | reverse complement strand
CCATCGTCGAGTTCGAGCGCCCCTCGGGCGGGGAGGCTGCGATTGCCGAGGCGGCCCGCCTGCTGACCGAGGCCAAGTTTCCCGTCATCCTCAACGGCGCAGGTGTGGTGCTGGCGGATGGGATCGACGCCTCGCGGAAACTGGCCGAGCGTCTCGATGCGCCGGTCTGCGTGGGCTATCAGCACAATGACGCCTTCCCCGGCTCGCACCCGCTTTTCGCCGGGCCTTTGGGCTACAACGGCTCCAAGGCGGGGATGGAGCTCATCTCGCGCGCGGATGTCGTGCTCTGCCTTGGCACCCGCCTCAACCCCTTCTCGACCTTGCCGGGCTATGGCATCGACTATTGGCCCAAAGAGGCCAAGATCATTCAGGTCGATATCAACCCCGACCGCATCGGCCTGACCAAAAAGGTCACCGTGGGCATCGTCGGCGATGCCAAAAAGGTCGCCACCTCGATCCTCGCCCATTTGGGCGAGAGCGCGGGCGACACCGACCGAGCCGACCGCAAGGCGCTGATTGCGCAAACAAAATCGACATGGGCACAGCAGCTCAGTTCGATGGATCATGAGGATGACGATCCCGGCACCACCTGGAACGAGCGCGCCCGCGCCGACAAGCCCGACTGGATGAGCCCCCGCATGGCATGGCGCGCAATCCAATCCGCCCTGCCGCGTGAGGCGATCATTTCCTCGGATATCGGCAACAATTGCGCCATCGGCAATGCCTACCCATCCTTTGAGGAGGGCCGCAAATACCTTGCCCCCGGCCTCTTTGGCCCCTGCGGCTATGGCCTGCCTTCCATCGTGGGTGCCAAGATCGGCCAACCGGATGTGCCGGTGGTGGGCTTTGCCGGGGATGGCGCATTTGGCATCGCGGTCAACGAACTGACCGCCATCGGGCGCGGGGAATGGCCGGCTGTGACGCAGATCGTGTTCCGCAACTATCAATGGGGCGCCGAAAAGCGCAACTCAACCCTTTGGTTTGACGATAATTTCGTCGGAACGGAGCTGGATCAACAGGTCAGCTATGCCGGCATTGCGCAGGCTTGTGGCCTCAAGGGCGTGATTGCCCGCACGATGGAGGAGTTGACCGACGCGCTCAATGCCGCAATCAAGGATCAGATGGAGCATGGCAAAACCACCCTCATCGAGGCCATGATCAATCAGGAACTGGGCGAGCCGTTCCGCCGCGACGCGATGAAAAAACCCGTGGCCGTCGCCGGGATCGACCCCGCCGACATGCGCGAACAGCAGGTTTAAAACATGTCGAGACCCGGCAACAGCGATCTCGTTCTGGTCCTGAATGCCGGGTCATCCTCAATCAAACTCGCGGTGTTTGATGACGGGCTGGGTCAAATCCTGACCGGGATCGCGGATGGTATCGGCGGCCCCGGCAGCCTCAGACTGGGCGATGTGAAAACCGCACAGGACTTTGCCGACCACGCAACCGCCCTGCACGCCATCCTGCAAGAGCTTGGAAATCAAGGGTTTCCAATCGCCCGCTTTGCCGCTGCCGCGCATCGCGTCGTGCATGGCGGAGCGGCCTTGACCCAGCCCACCCGCATCACGCCAGAGGTTCTGACCGCGATCAAGGCCTGCACGCCGCTGGCCCCGCTGCACAACCCGCACAACATCGCGGCAATCGAGACGCTGGCCGCGCTCGCCCCAGATCTGCCGCAGGTGGCCGCGTTCGACACCGCCTTTCACGCCAGCAACCCCGAGGTCGCCACCCGCTATGCCCTGCCGCCGCAAATCGAGGCGCGCGGCATCCGGCGCTATGGCTTTCACGGGCTCTCCTATGCCTCTCTCGTCGAGAGCCTGGCCACCCTGACCGGCGCCCCCCTGCCCGCGCGCCTGCTGGCCTTTCACCTTGGCAACGGCGCGTCGGCCTGCGCCATCCGTGACGGAAAATCTATCGCGACATCAATGGGTTATTCGCCTCTTGAGGGGCTGACCATGGGCACGCGCACCGGCATGATCGACGGCAACGCCGTGCTGCGATTGGCCGAGGAGGACGGTATCGCCGCCACGCATACACTTCTGAACACGCAAAGCGGGCTGCGCGGCCTCTCGGGCGGTCTCTCGGACATGCGCGCGCTGCTCGCGGACCCCGCTCCGGCAAGCGTCTTTGCCGTTGAGCATTTCTGCTACTGGGCGATCCGGCACGCAGGATCATTGATCGCCGCGATGCAGGGACTCGACGCCGTCGCCTTTACCGGCGGCATCGGTGAAAACGCGGCCCCCGTCCGCGCCCGGATCATGGAGGGTCTGGCTTGGCTGGGCGCACAGATCGACGCCCGCGCCAACGCGGCCGGCGAAACCCGTCTGCACACGCCCGGCTCGAACATCGCCTGCTGGATCATTCCGGCGCAAGAGGAACGCAGGATCGCTGGCGATGCAAAGCGTCTCTTGCGCGGAAAATAAGACTGGAAATCGGGAAAAAAGCCCTGCA
>JBLRXE010000425.1:0-2456 GCA_047920895.1 Roseovarius sp. | reverse complement strand
CCCGCCGCAGCCGGTTCTGGTCGATCCGGAGCCGCGCGAGGCGCGCGGGCAGGCGGACATGCGGATAGCCCAGGACCATCTGGCCGGTGGTGACGAGCAGGGGCAGGGCTGTCAGAAGTGTGGTTCCGGGCGGCAACGGCAAGAGTGTGACCAGCGAGAATATCACGATGGCCCAGCCAAAGGAGGTCTCGCCCAAGGCGGTGAGCAGGGTGCCCAAGGTCAGGGTTCCGGCGCGATGCTGGGCACGCGAGGTCCGCAGGATCGGAAGCGACAGCGAGGGTCGTTTCCGCTTGGCCTTTTTGCCTGTCATGCTGCGCCTCTCCCAATTCCGGGCGACATATCGGATGCTCTGCGCCCGAATTCAATCGTTGCCTTTTGTCTAGTCGCGAAGGATGACGAATAAACATCGAAAGGCGCTGTGCGGTCCTCTTATCTTTGGGGCTGTTCACGCCTAGTTCAAGCAACGTTGTGTCCGGGCAGGGGCCGGGGCGAACAGGGCAAGTCAGGATTGCAGATGGTGCAGGATCTCGTTCTCGTGGCCGCGGGCCTCGTGTTGCTGTTTGTGGGGGGAGAGGCGCTGGTGCGCGGTGCCGTGGCTATTGCCGAGCGCATGGGGATTTCCAAGCTCTTGATCGGGTTGGTGATCGTGGGCTTTGGCACCTCGACACCCGAACTGCTGGTGTCGGTCAATGCCGCCTTGGAGGGCGCGCCGGAAATAGCACTTGGCAATGTGGTGGGCTCGAACATCGCCAATATCCTGCTCATCCTCGGGATTGCGGCGATGATCGCGCCGATCATGGGCTGGGCGCGCACGGCGGTGCGCGAGGCGCTGGTGGCGACGCTGGTCAGCCTTGTGGCCTACGCGCTGGTGCAAGGCGCGGTGATCAGCCGGATGGAAGGCATCGCCATGTTGCTGGTTCTGGTCGGATATCTGGTCGCGAGCTATTGGTTGGAGCGGCGCGACCGCAGGGCGCAGACATTTCAGCACGAGGCAGAGGCGTTCGAGGGGCTGCCCGCAGCGCGGCCCTGGCTGGCGCCGGTCCTGGCGTTGGGCGGCATCGCGGCGCTGGTGTTTGGCGCGGATCTGCTGGTTGAGGGGGCGGTGAATATCGCGCGCGTCTTTGGCGTGCCCGATGCGGTGATCGGGCTGTCGCTGGTGGCGGTCGGCACCTCCTTGCCGGAACTGGCCACCGCCATCGTCGCCGCGATCCGGCGGCAATCCGATGTGGTGCTGGGCAATGTGATCGGTTCGAACATCTTCAACATTCTGGCTATTCTGGGGGTGACGGTGGTGATCCAGCCCATCGAGGTCAGCGCGCGCTTTGCCGATATCGACACGCCGGTGATGCTGGGGGCGGCGCTCTTGCTTTTGGCGTTGCTCTTTGCCACGCGCAGTATCGGCCGGGGCTGGGGCGCGGCGATGCTGGGGCTCTACGCCGCCTATATGGTCTTTCTCTTCACCGGCGGCATGGTGGCGTAAGCGGGGGCAAGGCCCGTGCGGGGCGGCGAAAACCTGCCCCGTGGTGGCAAAGGTTCGATTCCCAATCTCTGAAATTCCAGCTATTTCAGGAATATGGATATTGTTCTTGTCACGACAATCATTGCGTCGCTGTTTCTGGTGATTGCCGCGGCCGACCCTTTGGCGGCGCGGCTGCGGCTGCCCTATAGTGTGATCCTCGCCTGTCTGGGGATGCTGATCGGGGTGGGGGCGATCTTTTTCCTGCGCACCGAGTTGACCGATGCACTCAATCCGGTGGCCGAGGCCATTCTGGGGCTGCCGATCCGGTCGAATGTGTTTCTCTATGTGTTCCTGCCAACGCTGCTCTTTCAGGTGACGCTGGGGGTCAATCCGCGGCGGATGATGGATGACTGGGTGCCCATTCTGGTGCTGGCGGTGGTGGCGGTCGTGGTGGCGACGCTGGCGGTGGGCTATGCGCTGGCCTGGGCCAGTGCGCTGCCGCTGGTGGCGTGCCTGCTGATCGGCGCGATTGTCAGCACGACGGACCCGTCGGCGGTGGTGGGGATATTCCGCTCGATTTCCGCGCCGCGCCGGTTGTCGCGGATCATCGAAGGCGAGAGCCTCTTGAATGACGCCGCCGCCATTGCGCTCTTTGGTCTGTTCATGGCGTTTGTGATGATGGGGGTGCCGGACCCGAGTTTTCGGGATGCCCTGGCACAGTTTCCGGTGCTGATCGCGGGCGGCGCTCTGGTGGGGTGGTTCACGGCGCGGGTCGCGGTCTGGCTGATGGCGCTGATGGCGCGTTATGAGCTGGCGGTGATCTCGGTCTCGGTGGCCTTGCCGTATCTGACCTATATCGGCGCGGAACAGAGCATCGGGGCCTCGGGGGTGATCGCGGTGGTGGCGGCGGGGCTGACGCTCAACCTGACGGGGCCTGCGCGGTTGCCGCCCGTGATCTGGAGCAACCTGCGCGAGGTCTGGGATTTGCTGGCGCATT
>JBLRXE010000424.1:0-2458 GCA_047920895.1 Roseovarius sp. | reverse complement strand
AGACATGCTCTTCCGCGGGGCGTGAATCCTTGACCTGTGTGTCGATATTTCCGCAAAACGGGCAGCGCATCGGCCGTCCCCCTTTTCTGTCCTTGCCTCTTGGGTCATGGGTCTGATGCCCAGTTATCCACAGCCACTATAGGACAGCCGCAAGGTTTTGGGTAGGGGGGAAATTGAACCGCTACATAGGCGGCCCCAACAGGGTGATCGCCGTCGTTCTGTGCCCCCAGCCCCTGAAACCCGCCTCAGTTTTCCGAGAGCGCCACCTTCATGTCCGTGACCTGATAGATCACCTCGCCATCGGCCTCGACCCGGCCATTGGCCACGCCCATGGTCAGGCGCCGCGTCTGCACCGCCTTGGTGAAATCGACGTAATAGGTCAGCATCTTGCGGTCGGGCCGCACCATGCCGGTGAGTTTCACCTCGCCCACGCCCAGCGCATAGCCGCGCCCCTGCCAGCCGCGCCAGCCGAGGTTGAAGCCGGTCAGTTGCCACAGACCATCCAGCCCCAGACAGCCGGGCATGATCGGGTTGCCGGGGAAATGGCATTTGAAAAACCACAGGTCCGGGGTGATGTCGAACTCCGCCACCACATGCCCTTGCCATGCGCGCCGCCATCGCCGGAAATCTCGGTGATCCGGTCCATCATCAGCATCGGCGGCTCGGGCAATTGCGCATTGCCCGGTCCGAACAACTCGCCTCGGGCGCATTTAAGCAGGTCATCACGATCGAAACTGCTTGGATAATTGGCCATGCAGGCGGCCCCCTTCATTGCAAATACCGGTCTTTGCCCCCTCTATCATCCTGCAAAAGGCGCATGCAAGCCTGCGACATCGCCGCACCGAGATTTGCCCGGCACAGAAATTTAATTGAAACCATCCTCGTGCAGGCCCTATATTGGTGGAAACACAGGGTGAATGAGACGATGACAGCCTATGCCACGACGACCACAGAGGCAGGTTCGACTGCCGCGAAATGGCTCTCTGATGCGGGATTGCGGCCCACGCGTCAGCGCGTGACGCTGGCCAACCTGCTGGTTGGCGACGGGCAGCATCGCCATGTCACGGCAGAAAGCCTTTATGCCGATGCCCAAAACAGCGACGAGTCAGTGTCCTTGGCCACGGTCTACAACACGCTGCGCGCCTTTTGCGATGCCGGGCTACTGCAAGAGGTGACGGTGGACGGCTCCAAGAGCTATTTCGACACCAACACCGTGGATCACCCTCATTTCTACTGGGAAGACGAGAACCGGCTGAGCGACGCCCCCGCGGCCGAGTTGGAGATTGCACGTCTGCCCAAGGCCCCGGACGGGGCCGAGATTGCCTCGGTGGATGTGGTGATCCGCCTGCGCCGGACCAAGTGATCCCGCGCGGCATGCGCGCCGTCAGTTACACGCGCTTTGGCGCGGCCGGTGGTGTTCTGGACCTGAGCGAGATGGAAACCCCCGCCCCATCGGCGGGCGAGGTTCTGGTGCGGCTGCATGTCTCGGGGGTCAACCCGTCGGATGCCAAGGCGCGGGCAGGCAACCGGCCCGGTGTCACGAAACCCGCCTATCCGCGAATCATCCCCCATTCCGACGGGGCGGGCGTGATCGAAGCGGTGGGCGAGGGCGTCAATCCGGGCCGCATCGGTCAGCGTGTGTGGGTCTGGAATGGCCAGTGGCAGCGCAGCCATGGCACCGCCGCCGAGTATATCGCCCTGCCAGCCCTTCAGGCGGTGCCCCTGCCCGATGGGGTGTCTTTCGACACTGGCGCGACCTTGGGGATACCGGGTCTGACGGCGGCGCAGACGGTGTTTGGCGGCGGCGATGTGGCGGGGCAGACAATCCTGATCTCGGGGGGCGCGGGGGCGGTCGGGCATAATGCCGTACAACTGGCACATGCTGCCGGGGCAGAGGTGATCGCGACCTGTTCGGCCCCGGCGATGGAGCGGGTGCGCGCAGCGGGGGCAGCGCATGTGTTCGACTACGCCGATCCCGATCTTGCGGCGCAGGTCATGGCGGCAACGGGCGGGCGCGGTGTGGCCCGCGCCATCGAGGTGGAATTTGGCCAGAACGCAAGCCTTTTGGCCGAAGTCATGGCCCCCACCGGCACCATCGCCGCCTATGGATCGGCCAAGGAGATGAACCCGACGCTGCCCTTTGGCCCCTATCTCTTCAAGGCGCTCAGGATCGACATCGTGCTCATCTACATCCTCCCGGATGCCGAGCGGCAGGCCGCCATCGCGCGCCTCACCGCAGCCGTCGAGGCGGGCATGCTGCGTCCCGCCATTCACGCACGGTTTGCCCTCGAAGACTGTGCCACCGCCCATGAGACAGTCATGCGCCCGGGGCGCGCAGGCGCGGTGCTGCTCGACATTGCGTGACGGACGTAGCTCGGATGAGTTGCACTGTTTTGGTCGCAAGGAAGCGGCGGATTGGTTGAACAGGACGGCATTGTTTTCGACCCAGTGCAGCCCG
>JBLRXE010000423.1:0-2460 GCA_047920895.1 Roseovarius sp. | reverse complement strand
CTCGGCGTGCCGGTGTTGCGGGCGATCAATACGGTCAACATCGCCCTTGGCTTTGAATCGGGGCTGATGATCGTCGTCGTGGCCATCGTGCTTGACCGAATGCTGCGGATGGAGGGGCGCAAATGACCGATACGATCGTCAATTTCAACAAGGTCTCCATCGTCTTTGGCGATGCGCCTCAAACCGCCCTGCCCTTGATGGATCAGGGCATGACCCGGCCCGAAATCCAGCAACGCACGGGCCAGGTTCTGGGCGTGCATGACTGTGACCTCTCGGTCGCTCCGGGCGAAATCCTCGTGCTGATGGGCCTCTCGGGCTCTGGCAAATCCACGCTTCTGCGCGCGGTCAATGGCCTCAACCCGGTGGTGCGCGGCACGGTCGAGATCCACGACGGCACCGGCATGGTGGATGTGACCAACGCCAACCCCGCCACCCTGCGCCGGTTGCGCCAGCACCATATCGCCATGGTGTTTCAGCAATTCGGCCTCTTGCCATGGCGCTCGGTGCGCGAAAACGTAGGCCTTGGCCTTGAACTCGCGGGCATGCCGAAATCCGAGCGCGCCGCGCACGTTGACCGGCAACTGTCCCTCGTCAACCTCTCCGACTGGGCCGAGCGCCGCGTGGGCGAGCTTTCGGGCGGCATGCAACAGCGCGTGGGCCTTGCGCGCGCCTTTGCCACCGATGCGCCGATCCTGCTGATGGACGAGCCGTTTTCGGCCCTCGATCCGCTGATCCGCAACCACCTTCAGGATGAACTCATCGACCTGCAAAAAACGCTTGGCCGCACCATCATCTTTGTCAGCCATGACCTCGACGAGGCGTTCAAACTGGGCGACCGCATCGCCATCATGGAGGGCGGGCGCATCGTGCAATGCGGCACGCCGCAGGCCATCTTTACCAATCCCGCCACCGATTATGTGGCCGAATTCGTGGCCCATATGAACCCGCTTGGCGTGCTCTGCGCCCGCGACGTGATGGAGCCTGCGATCGGCACACCCGAAACCTGCGTCGGCCCGGGTGCCAGTATTCAGGACGTGATGGAATGTGCCCAAGGGCATGACCGCCCGGTCGGCGTGACCGAGAATGGCCAGCTTCTGGGCCAGATCACCCGCAACCGGATATTGGCCAAGCTGCTCGATCCGCGCGCCTGACCGGGCGCGCCCTCAGACCTTGGTGGCCGAAACCGTCGGCGTGATCCGTCGCCTCAGCACCGCCTCGCGCCAGCTGATAAAGCTGACCGCGCCCACGATCACCGTGCCGCCCAGAACCACGAACACATCCACCCCCTCGCCAAAGACCAGCGCCCCCAAGAGCACGGCCCAGACCAGTTGCAGGAACGTCACCGGCTGCGTTGCCGCCAGAGGGGCGGCGCGAAAGGCCAGCGTCATCGTGTAATGCCCCGCCGTCGCCAGCGTGGCCACCGCGAATAGGATCGCCAATTCCCATGGGGTCGGCGTGACCCAGACCGCCGCCGCCAAGGGTGCCAGGCCGATCGTGACGGTGATCGACAGCATCGCCACCACCACGCCTGCGCTGCTCCGGCCGGAGACGACCTTGGCAATCAGATAGGACGCGCCAAAAAACACCGCCGTGAACAGCATCGCCAGATGCCCCGGCCCCACCTCGCGAAATCCCGGCCGCAGGATGATCAGCGCGCCAATCAGGGCCACGCCCACCGCGATCAACCGCCGCAGCGCCAAACGCTCGCCCAGAAAAAGCCCCGCGCCCAGCGTCACATAAATGGGGGCCAGATAATTCATCGCCGTCACATCGGCGATGGGAATCCGCGCCATGGCATAGAACCACAGCGCCACACCCACCGTATGCACCACACCGCGCGCCGCGAAAAAGCCCCAGGTGCCGCGCTCCAGCCGCAGCCGCCAGAGCGACCCAAGCATCGGGATCAGGAACACCAGCCCCATGGCATAGCGCAGAAACGCCGCTTGCGGAGCGGGCACCCGCGTGCCCAGCACCTTGACCAGCGCCGTGACCCCGACAAAGAGCAGGCCCGTGATGACCATCCAGAAGATGCCCCAGCCCGGTCTCGCCGTGCTTTCTGCCGTTCTTGCCTGTTGCGCGCTCATGGCTGCATTAATTCACGCCTCTGCCCGCCTGTCGAGACTGGCTTGGCGCTTTGCCATGCGGTTTGCGCAACACACCCTGCCGCACAGAGCATGGCTTAACCGCGCAGCAAGCCAAAGGCGATGGCCCACATGACACAGCCGACCCCGGCATCGAGCACCCGCCAACTGGCGGGACGCTGGAACAGCGGGGCCAGCAGACGCGCGCCATAGCCCAGCGCAAAGAAAAACACGAAACTGGCTGAGACCGCCCCCAGACCAAAGGCAAAGCGATCCGCATATTGCGCCGACACCGAACCAAGCAGCACCACGGTATCGAGATAGACATGCGGGTTGAGCCATGTCAGCGCGAGGCATGTCAGCACGGCGCGCCGCAGAC
>JBLRXE010000422.1:0-2473 GCA_047920895.1 Roseovarius sp. | reverse complement strand
TCAGATCGTCGCTCGTCTTTCGGGATTCCTGCTGAATCTTCAGATCGCGCGTTCGGGATGTGATCCGGAAGATGAAGATGCGCTGTGCGATCTTGAACTGGATGGCCTGTCGATCCGTGATTTCGGGCGGGTAAAACAGCGCGCCAGGCACTTTCTCAAGACTCGAAAGCAACGCAGCGGCCTCGGCCATCTGCGCGACGGTGATCTGGAGGTCCTGAGAGGGTGCAGGAATGGCGTCGACTTGCTGGGCCCGGACACTGTCCATCGGATGGATGAGGTGGCGGCGGCCCTGATCAGGGAGATGCCCTGGATGGCCCCGGCCATCGAACCGATCTGGCTTGATGCCCGGGCCCGGATCGCGCAGGGCCATGCCTATGGACATCGCCCGATCCTGCTCGTCGGGCCACCCGGGGTGGGCAAGACCCACATGCTGAGCCGCCTGGCCGAGCTTGCGGGCACACCATTTACGGGGATCGATGTCACTGCATCCACCGAAGGGTTTTCTCTTGCCGGTGTCGCGCGGGGCTGGGGGTCGGCCATGCCCGGTCGGCCAGTATCAACCATTCTGGAGACCAGGTGCGGCAATCCGACGATCTTCGTCGATGAAATCGACAAGTCCGGCATTGTGCAATCCACGAACGGCACGGTGACCAGCGCCCGGAATGCTTTGCTGGGTCTGCTCGAGGAAAGAAGCGCGTCTCGCTGGCTGTGCCCGTTCTACCAGATCGTGTTCGACATGAGCCATGTGAATTGGGTTCTGGCCGCGAATACCACCAGAACCATCCCGGTGCCTTTGCTGAGCCGGTGTCATGTCGTGCATCTCGATCCGATGACGCGCGCGGACATGCTGGAATTTGCCGCGCGCCGCCTCGAGGGGGACCTTCTGGCGGATGTCGAACGGCTGCTGACCATCATTCCTGATGGGCACGTCAAACTGAATATGAGAACGTTGCAACGGATCATGGAAAACGTGGCGGCGATCCATGATCGACCCCTGTTGCAATAATCGAGTAACAACGGCCGGGGCCGGGTCTGTGGCAGGCACCCGGGTCATCGTCGGCTCGGCCGGGTCAGTTCTCAATGACAATCAACAACCTTCACAGCAGGTAAGCCTCCGGATCATCGCGCGACAGAGCGCGGACCATATCGATTTCAGACAGCATCGGAACGCGGGGGTCAAAGAAATCATCATGCGTCATGCCTGTCTCCTGCTCCGATAGCCGACTCGGGCTCATTCTTTCAAAGTACAGCAAACAGGCATCGATCACCAGAAAAGCTTTACTATTTATTGTTTTTTATCATATGGTTAAATGACTTATTTTCACATTGCCCGGTTAACACGGGAAAACCCAGCCACCCTGCCGGCTGGTGGGACGATCCGTGCCGCTTGGGGGGCGTTTTCACATGGAGACCCGAGCGATGTGGCAGTCTCATTCCCATCTGTGCTCAACCAGCAGAGCCTCTGTGTGCTGATGTGGCGGTCCAGCGAGGGTCTTGGGCCCTCATCAGGGAAGGTCTTTGATAAAGCGGTTTTCACAAGGGGGAAACGTTGGGGATCTTCGCCCTGCCGACGGCGCGTGCGGTTTTGCGGCAATGCAAGTCAGGAAATGCGATTTTCATAATGCCGACGGTTGCGCCCGCGATGGTCTGGAACTGGAGGGGGGCTGACCGACGCGGATGTTGCGCGCATCGACGCGATCTACCCTGCGCCACCGGCGATCGCTGACCATATGCGAGCACCAATTGAGCGGCATCGGACGCTGGATCGACCCTAATGGCGGACCGGCGCAAAAGGCCAGTGCCGCCGCATGGCCGACTCGCGCCCCTTCAAGCGCGGCCGTCGGCCCCCTGAAGCTCTGCTCCGGGCTCGACTGTGTCCCAGAGCGGATTGACCGGTAGCGTCTGTGCCCGGTCCAAGATGTCAGGAAGGGTGACGGGCCGGAAACCCCAGACATCGACCCCGACGTTCACGCTGTTTCGGCTGCCCTTCCAATTCTGATGCACATGGCCGAAGAGCTGCACAGCTTGGTGCCTTGCCCCAGGAAAAGTGACCATTGGGTAGTGGCACAGCGTCAGGCGGTATCCGCCTTCCTTCACCTCGATCAGGTCATGGACCGAATGCCAGCCTGATAACGTTGTCATCCAGGGCTTGTCATGGTTGCCTTTGATGAGATGCTTGCGCCCCGGAATTGCGGCAAGAAGGGCCTCGAGCCTCGTGGCTTCGTCGATCTTTGCGAAGGCAAAATCCCCGATGATCCACAGATCATCTTTCGCGCGCATGACCGCTTGGTAGGCGGACAGAATATGGGCGTCCATCTCGGCCACATCGCGGAAGGGACGGCTGCAAAACCGCAGGATGCTTGCATGACCGAAATGTGGGTCGGCTGTATAGTAGTTCATCGGAGTCCTTTCGGTTCTCGAAAGGGGCACCTGTGTACGCACAATGCGTCACGACGATGATCGGGAGTTTGTG
>JBLRXE010000421.1:0-2483 GCA_047920895.1 Roseovarius sp. | reverse complement strand
TGTTGCTGCGACAAACCATCCATCGCTCCTCGACCGCGCCCTGCTGCGGCGCTTCGACGAGGTGTTGCGGTTCGAGATGCCCAGGCCAGAAGAAGTTCGGGCGATCATCAAGACCCACCTATCGCCAATGAAATATCCCAAGCTTATCTGGAAGGCGATTGAACTGTCGGCGGATGGGCTCAGCCAGGCGGAGATTGCCCACGCTGCTGGCGAAGCGGTCAAGGAAGCCATTCTTTCAGAGCGCAATCAGATTTCTACGGCCGACCTGACCCGCCAACTGCAGAAGCGGCAAGGCATGAGAACGGTATTCACCGAGGAAAAGGGGCACCTTGGCTGAGTACGAGCATCGCCACATTGATCTCAGTGGACTTGCCGTGGTCCGCGACTACAAATCCCCCGGAAGCAATGCGCGGCAGAGAACACTCCAGCGAATCCGCGAGGAACACGGCCGCCAGATCTTCGCCGAACTTGGTTCAGCGTTCGACTTGGCAGATCGCGGACGGCAGGCCTTGGAACTTCCAATTGGCGCACTGCCGCCAGATGGCGTCTATCTCGAGGTTGAACTGGCACCGTCTGTGGGGCCAACGACGCTTGAAAAGAAAAAAGAAGGCACTCGCCAAGGCGCAGTGACGATTTCGGCGACTGGCGCACGCCGCATAGCGCTCTTCGTGCCGGATAATAGTCGTGATGTATTTGAAGCGGTCTTTCGAGACTATGCGTTCAAAGAGGTCGAAGCGGGTGCGGCGGCACCGAAAAAATCGCGCGTTGAACCGGTAGAGCATATTCGTACCGCTCGCCTTCAGACCTTCTGGCGAGATGACCCTTCTGCACTGCCGGAAGACCCGCAGGTGGAAATGTGGTGGGCACTTTGGTGCTTCAAAGATCACCTCCAGCGTGTCGAGGATCTCGCATTTCGGCTCGGGTTGACCATTGGCCCCGATGACACGCGCCTGCAATTTCCGGAGGTTATTGTCTTGCCCGTCTACGGTCGGCGCGCAGCCATTGAGCTGCTCCTCTTTTCTACGGGAGGCATTGCAGAGATCCGGCGGGCGACCGACACACCCACGGTTTTCACCGACGAACTTTCAGGGATGGCCAACGCTTTTGTTGATGATCTGGCCGAACGGATTACCTGGCCCGGCCGAGAGGTTCCTGCCGTCTGCTTGCTCGATACGGGCATCAATCGGGGACATCCGCTAATCGAACCCGCCCTGACGCCGGGCGACATGCACGCCGTGGTTTCTTCCTGGGGTGTCGATGACCACAGTGAAATTGGCCATGGATCGGGCATGGCAGGTGTGGCACTGCATGGTGATCTGACAGCGCCGTTGGGCGACACATCCCGGCCGACTATGGCGCACCGCCTTGAATCCGTGAAAATACTTCCTCCAGATGGCTTCGAGCCGAACGACCCGTTTTCCTATGGTGCCATCACGACCTCGGCCGCTGCGCTGCCGGAGATTGCGGCTCCAGACCGCGCAAGGGTCTATTGCATGGCTGTCACGAACGAGAACCGGTCGGGCGCAGAACCGACGGGTTGGAGCGCCGCGCTCGATCAAATCAGTTCCGGTGCCGATGCGGTTGACGAGGGGCCCGACCACGTTCGGCGGCTGTTTGTTCAGGCAATCGGCAATATCGGAGACAATTCGCGGGCCGAGAAAATCGCTGATGGCGATGCCTTCCCAGGGGAAGATCCCGCACAAGCTTGGAATGTGCTGACGGTGGGCGGCACCACTCTGAAATCCGACATCGCCGAACGTGCTTACCGGGATTGGTCCGGGTGGTCGCGGCCAGGAGATCGCAGCCCTTACAGTCGGACGACCGCGCTCTGGCGTTCAAGCCAGTCTCCGATTAAGCCGGAGATCGTGTTGGAGGCAGGGAACCGTGCACTCAGCCGATCTGGGGCAGAGGCCTTGTCGGGCCTTCCCTCGCTCTCCCTGCTGACGACTTCCAAAGCCGTCGGAATTCATCCCGTCGCGCCTTTCTGGGCGACGAGTGCCGCAACAGCGCAAGCCGCAAGAATGGCTGCGCGCGTCATGGCTGAATATCCGGGGTACTGGCCCGAAATGGTCCGTGCGCTGATGGTGCACAGCGCGCGTTGGACACCACATATGCTTGCCGAGTTCGATGGGACGTCGGCAAAGCTTGAACGGAAAAACTTGGCCAGAAAATACGGCTATGGAGTACCCGAGCTTCGTAGAGCGCTGGCATCGGCGAGAGACGATCTTGCCTTGGTCGCGCAACGGCATATCCAGCCTTTCCGGACCGAGAACAGCAATGTGCGGTTTGGCGACGCCCACGTTTATCGTCTGCCTTGGCCTCGGTCCATCCTTGAAAGTCTTGGAGATGAACGAGTCCGTCTGAAGGTTACCCGTTCGTACTTCGTCGAACCCAATCCGAGCTTCGCGAGCGCCATCGACCCGGCCAGGTACCAGGCGTTCGGCCTACGCTTCGATCTGAAACGGGCACGGGAAACGGACGGG
>JBLRXE010000420.1:0-2489 GCA_047920895.1 Roseovarius sp. | reverse complement strand
GCCGAACTCGAATCGGTGTCTGGAGTGCCTGCTCTCGGTCTTTAGCTGCCAGAGACGGGGGGCGGAACACAGCGTGTGCGTGCCGGTCGTCTTGTTCCAGCGGTCAATTGCTTAGAGTTATCGGGTCTAATCGAGTCGTCTGCTCAGAAGGGGCCAAGATGTTATGGATCCATGATCCGATAAAGTGTTCCGGAGGCGAAAATTGTATTACGGCTAAGTGATTGAAAAATAACAATTTAGGAAGCTTGGCTGGGGTGGTAGGATTCGAACCTACGGTACACGGTACCAAAAACCGATGCCTTACCACTTGGCTACACCCCAACGTGCCGCGCTAATTACTCTGGAGCTTGGCGCGGTTCAAGAGTGCTTGGCAAAAAAAACGCGAAAGCTGTCGTTCGTGCCCGTATCCGCCTGATAATAATTTGGAAATTCATTTCCACGTCCGGGGTTATTCGAAGGTCTCGTCTTGCATGACGCCCCATAGTGCCGATTTCGGTGCCCAGCCGCCATAGCCCCCGGCGGAAATCGCGCACCAAGTGGGTCGACATTTCTCGAGTCGCGCGATGACGCCCTGTTCCAGACGGGCCACCACCATGGCATTCGCTTCGGGCTTGGCCAGCAAGTCCAGCATCTCGACCTCGACGCTGACGGTGCGCACGCCAGACAGCAGCATGTAATGCACCCAGCCGCCAGCCCCGTCGCGATCACGCACCCGGCGCCAGTGGCCATGCTCTGCCGTGATCTCGAGCGGCATGTCGCGCCGCTTGAATATCCAGTCGATGCGATGCGTCAGGCTGGGGCCGCGGCGCACATTGCCCTCGGCGGCTTTCATCGAGACAAAGCGCGGCAGGGGCAGATTGGTGATCGGCCCACGTTCCTGAGCCGCTGCCGCCAGGGGGCCCAGTCCGATCAAGATCACAAGAGCCGCAAGGCCGGATTTCATCACTGTCATTCGAATTCTGCCCACAAATCGCAAGGGGGTTCTTGTGCCCCGCTCTTTCCTGCGTCACTCTGCCAGCAACGCGCCTGAAAGGAAAGTTTCAAGGAGGGCTTCATGCCATCTGCACGCCTGAGTGTTGTCGTTACGCGACGCCTGCCCGAGCCGGTCGAGACGCGGATGCGCGAACTGTTCGACGTCCGCCTGCGCGAGACGGATGCGCCGATGACGCGCGAGGAACTGGCCCGTGCCGCCAAGGAGGCGGATGTTCTGGTCCCGACCCTGTCGGACCGGATCGACGCCAGCCTGATCGCGCAGGCCGGGGACCGGCTCAAGCTGATCGCCAATTATGGCGCGGGGGTGGATCACATCGACGTGGGCACCGCGCGCCAGCACGGCATCCTTGTGTCGAACACGCCGGGTGTTTCGGCCGATGACACCGCCGACATGACCATGGCGCTGATTCTCAGCGTCACGCGGCGCCTGCCCGAAGGGCTGGCGGTGATGCAAGCCGGCAATTGGGGCGGCTGGTCGCCCACCGCGCTCTTGGGGGGGCGGATTGCCGGGCGCAGGCTGGGGATTCTGGGCATGGGCCGCATCGGTCAGGCCGTAGCCCGGCGCGCGGCGGCCTTTGGCATGCAGGTGCATTACCACAATCGTCGTCGCCTGCGCCCCGAGATCGAAGAGGGCCTTCAGGCGACCTATTGGGAGAGTCTCGATCAGATGGTGGCGCGGATGGACGTGCTCAGCATCAATTGTCCGCATACGCCCTCGACCTTTCATCTGATGAACGCGCGGCGGCTCAAGCTGATGAAGCCGGAGGCGGTGATCGTCAACACCTCGCGTGGCGAGGTGGTCGACGAAAACGCCCTCACGCGCATGCTGCGCGCCGGAGAGATCGCGGGTGCGGGCCTCGATGTCTATGAGCATGGCACTGACATCAATCCGCGCCTGCGCGAGTTGAAGAACGTGGTGCTCTTGCCGCATATGGGCTCTGCCACCGTCGAGGGGCGGATCGAGATGGGCGAAAAGGTGATCATCAACATCAAGACCTTTGACGACGGCCACCGCCCGCCGGATCAGGTCGTGCCGTCAATGCTGTGACGGCTCGCCTTTGGGGTCGGTCTGGCCTATGACGGCGCGATGACCCAGCCAGAGCCTTTTGAAATCTTCCTTGCCGCCGCACCGGGGCATGAAACCGCCCTCGCCGAAGAGGCGGTGCAACACGGCTTTGGCCCTGTCACGATCCTGCCCGGCGGGGTCAGCTTCATGGGCCTCTGGCCCGACGTCTGGCGCGCCAATCTCGTGTTGCGCGGGGCAGGGCGGGTGCTGGCGCGGATCGGGTCGTTCCGGGCGATGCATCTTGCCCAGTTGGACAAGCGGGCGCGCAAATTCGACTGGGCCGCGCATCTGCGCCCGGATGTGCCGCTGCGCGTCGAAGTCACCTGTCGCAAGTCCAAGATCTATCACGCCGGGGCCGCGACGGAGCGGATCGTCAAGGCTTTGACTGACACATTGGGTGTGTCCGTCACCGAGGATGCCCCCCTGCGCC
>JBLRXE010000419.1:0-2493 GCA_047920895.1 Roseovarius sp. | reverse complement strand
ACAGGCGCGCTGGCGGGCGCTTATGTGGAGATTGACCGGCTTAACCTCTTACAAAACATGCTGGCCATTGTGCTGGTGCCGGTGCTGGCGGGCACGCTGCTTAATCGCCTGTTTCCGCGCGCGGCAGGGGCGGTGAGCGCGCTGCTGCCGCTGGTGGCGATTGTGCTGGTGATTTTCATCGTGGGCGGGATTGTCGGCGGGGCCAAGGCGCAAATTGCCCAGCATGCCGGCGTGCTTTTGCTGGCGACCTTCCTGCTTCATGCGGCAGGTTTTGCGCTGGGATTTGTGCTGGCGCGGCTGCTCGGCCTTGGCACGAGCGAACAGCGCACCATTGCGATTGAGGTGGGAATGCAGAATTCAGGGCTGGGATCGGGCCTTGCCAAGACGCCCGCCTTCGCCGCGCAATTTGCTAGCATTGGGCAGGCCGCGCTCGCCCCGGTGCCAGCCGCGATTTCTGCGGTGTGGCACGTGGTTATTGGAAGCCTGCTGGCGGGGTGGTGGCGGCGGAGAGGCTAGCTTACCCATACATCCCGCGCTTTGGCCCCAAATACCCGAACAAATACGCCCCCACCTTGCGCATCTGGATTTCCTCGCTGCCTTCGGTGATGCGATAACGGCGGTGGTGGCGATAGATGTGCTCAAACGGCTTGTGCCGCGAATAGCCGATGCCGCCATGCACCTGCATTGCGCGGTCTGCCGCTTCGCAGCACAACCGGTTGGCCCAGTAATTGCACATCGAAACCTTGTCAGAGATGGTCCGCTCAATTTCCTCGTGCTGCATATTATCCATCTCCCACGCGGTCTTGAAGATGAGGAGCCGCAGCATTTCGGCCTGTGTGGCCAGCTCCACCAGCGGGAACTGGATCGCCTGATTGCGCGCCAATTCCTCGCCGAAGGGCTTCCTCTCCCGCGCATATTTCACGCTTTCATCGATGCAATAGAGCGCCGCGCCGCAGGAACTGGCCGCTTGCCGGATGCGGTTCTGGTGGACGAAGCTTTGTGCCAATGCGAGGCCGCGCCCTTCGACGCCGAGGATTGCGCTGTCGGGCACCCAGACGTTGGTGACGCTGAGGCGCGGGTGATCGGTCGGCATGTTGAAAGTCCACAGCCATTCCTCGATTTCGAGGCCGGGCGTAGGGTTGGGGACGAGGAAGCAGGTAATCCCGCTGGCATCGCCCGCCTTGCCCGCGGTGCGCGCAAACATCGCGCAGTGCGTGGCGGTGTGCATGCCGGTGATCCACATCTTCTCGCCGTCAATCCGCCAGCCATCCACCCCGTCGCGGGTCTCACGGGACGCGCGGGTTTCCATGTGGGTGGCGTCCGATCCGTGGTGCGGCTCGGTAAGCCCGAAGGCCACGCGCCGGGTGCGTTCGAAGCCGCCGGTTATGAATTCCTGCTTTTGCTCCTCGGTCCCCCACTGATCGAACATCGCGACGAAGGGGAAATTGCCCACAATGCTGTGTTCGTTTTGAAGATCATTGTGGAGGCCGAGGCCCGCCCGCGCAAAATGTTCGCGGATCACCGCCATCCACAGGTTGCTGCCATCCTTGCCGCCGTAACGCTTGGGCGCGGAAAAACGCCAATGCCCGGCCTTGTCTGCGCGGCGCGTGGCTTCCTTGAGCAGTTCCTCCCACTCATGCCGGGGCAGGCCGCCTGCCTCCCAATCAGTGCGCGCATGTTCGCGGCGGTGATCGAAGAAGCGGATATTGTCGTCCTGGTTTTCCAAAGGCTTGATCTCGGCGGCGATGAAAGCGTCGAGTTCATCCAGATAGGCCTGCAAATCGGCGGGAATGGCGAAATCCATGGGGGTTATTCCTCTCCGGTCCATTTCTTGCGCG
Source organism: Roseovarius sp. (assembly GCA_047920895.1). GTDB lineage: Bacteria > Pseudomonadota > Alphaproteobacteria > Rhodobacterales > Rhodobacteraceae > Roseovarius. The sequence goes on along the minus strand of JBLRXE010000419.1, from coordinate 655 downwards.
CAACGCTCAGCGCGGGGTATTTGGGCACATCCTGCATCGCGGCTGCCAGAACGCCGCCTCGCAATTCTGCCAGCAGGCCGGGCACGGCCAGGTTGGCGCTCCCATCCATCATGGCGGCGGCCAATGCGGGGTTGGCCCGTACGGGGGAAGCAGGGCTGCTGCGCGCAATCATGCCCAGCGCATTGCGGGCAACGGCATGTTGAAACCGGTCATGCCCTTGAAAACTGTCTTTGACGCTGCCGAGCCATTCCCACACGGCCTGCGCGAGTTCTGCGTCGCTGGCCTCGCCCTGATCCGCGCCGGCCTGCGGGGTGGCAACCGGGCTGGCGCGTTCGGCGGCGGGCGCGCCGTCTTCCAGCAGCATGAGGAGATCGAGCTCCTGCTCAGCCGTGCGGCGCGAGATCACCACGCGTTCAAGCATCCGGTCCGCGCCGCTGCGCCACTGGGCGGCCATCTTGAGGCACCCCAAGGCCCACCACACAGTGCGGTAGATCGTCCAGAAGCGGAAGCGCAGTGGATCAACCTTGGCGCCGCTTGTCGCCTCATAGGCGGCGAAGTAATCCTCCAGCGACCCCAGCCCCAGCGCGTGGCGATCATACCGGGCAAAGCGCCACACTGCCATGCAGCCGAAGGCGAGGTCTTCGTGGCGGTCACC
>JBLRXE010000418.1:0-2508 GCA_047920895.1 Roseovarius sp. | reverse complement strand
CAAAATCCGCTGCCGAATAAAAGAATAAGAGAAAAAAGACCATGACCACGCCTCTTTCCGACTTGCCCTTCACGCTCACCTCTCTGCGAGATGCCTATGCCTCAGGCGTGACGCCCGCAGAAGTCTTGACAGAAGTCCTCGCCCGGCTGGACGCGGTGCGCGATCCGGCGATCTTCATTCACCTCGCCAGTGCCGACGACCTCGCAGCTGCGGTCGCGGCCCTGGGGGACTTCAACCCCGACCGTCCGCTTTGGGGAATACCCTTTGCCGTCAAGGACAATATCGACGTGGCTGGGATGCCCACGACCGCCGCCTGCCCGGACTATGCCTATGCCCCGGACGGCGACGCCTTTGTCGTGGCCCGCCTGCGCGCGGCAGGGGCAATTCCAATTGGTAAGACCAACCTCGACCAGTTCGCAACCGGCCTTGTAGGCGTACGCTCGCCCTACGGAGTGCCGCGCAATGCGCTGGATGCGGACATTGTGCCGGGTGGGTCGTCTTCTGGCTCGGCCGTCGTGGTGGCGCATGGGATCGTACCCTTTGCGTTGGGGACCGATACCGCAGGGTCGGGCCGCGTCCCTGCCGCGCTGAACGGGATCGTCGGGCTAAAGCCCAGCCTGGGTGCGCTGTCGGCCAGCGGCGTTGTGCCTGCCTGCCGCACGCTCGACACGATCTCGATCTTCGCGCTGACCGTGGCCGACGCGCATGACGTGCTCCGTACCGCAGCCGCGTTCGATTACGCAGACGCCTATTCCCGACCTCTGCCAGCGGACCCGATGCCCGCCCCCGCACCAGCGCCGCGCATCACTGCCCCCGATGCCGCCAGCCTGATTTTCTTTGAAGATAAAGTGCAGGCAGCGGATTTCGAGGCGACGTTGACAACGTTGGCCGAAAGCGGGGCACGGATCGACCGGGTGGATTTCACGCCCTTCTACGACGTCGCGCGGATGCTCTATGACGGCGCATGGATCGCCGAACGTTACGCGGCCATTGAAGACATGATGACGACCCGGCCCGATGCCTTGCACCCCGTGACCCGTGCCATCATCGCCAAGGCCGAGGGCCTAAACGCGGTGGATGCCTTCAACGGCTTCTACCGACTTGCGGAGTTGCGCCGCGCCTGTGCACCGATCCTTGACCGTGCCGACATGCTCTGTGTGCCGACGATCCCGACCTTTGTGACCTGCGCCGAGCTGGAGGCCGACCCCGTGACGCCCAACTCCAACCTTGGCACTTACACCAATTTCGTGAACCTGCTGGATCTTTGCGCATTGGCCGTGCCGACTGGCCCCCGCAGCGACGGTCGGCCCGGAGGCGTGACACTGATCGCGCCCGCAGGCGGGGATGGAGCGATTGCGGCGCAAGGGCAGCGCCTAACGGAGGCCCGCCGACCCATGCTCGGGGCTACGAGGATCGAGACGCCCGATCTGACGAACTCGGAGGCTGCCCCTGTGTCCGGGAGCGAGATGACCCTTGCTGTTTGCGGCGCTCACATGTCAGGCTTGCCACTCAACCACGAATTGACGTCGCGCGGGGCGCGGTTCCTGAAGGCCACACAGACGGCACCCTGTTACGCGCTTTATGCGCTGCCAGGCGGACCCCCGGTCCGTCCTGGCCTTTACCGTTGCGACGACGAACACGGCACCTCCATCGCGGTAGAGGTTTGGGCCATCCCAAAAGACGTCGTGGGCGATTTCATCGCCGGTATTCCTGCGCCGCTCGTCATCGGCACCGTTGAGATTGAGGATGGATCACAGGTGAAGGGATTCCTTTGTGAGGCAAGCGGCAAGCGTCATGCCGAAGACATCAGCATCCTTGGCAGCTGGCGACGTTTTCTGGAACGGGACACAAAGGTGATAGCATGAATGTATCTTCTGAATGCTTCAGCAGTCGAATTCAGCTGCGGCATCGATCATCAAAATGAGCTCCTCGCACCAAGTGGCAACCCGGCAATTTGCACTCCCGGCATAGCAATCGAATGGCCGCTTCAGCCCGATGCTGCGGTTGCGCTGCCGCATCCGCGAATGCCTCCTTTCCGTCCTCCTTGTCGATGGTCCGATCTATGCTGCAACGTGCATGTGGGTCCGCTGCGGGCTTATTTTGTTGAAAAACTCGTGCTTGATCGAAGCGTAAGTTGCTGATTCAATTCTTCTGACCAGCGGGAGAATTGACCGATGATGGGACCGAGACAGGAAGCGCAGGCAGCGCTGTTCTACGAGTTCTCGCTGGAGGACCACGTTCCGCAAGATCACCTGCTGCGGTCGATTGATCGGTTTGTCGATCTGAGCAGCATCCGCGCCCATCTGACGGATTTTTACAGTCATACGGGCCGTCCATCGGTTGATCCGGAGCTGCTGATCCGGATGCTGTTGGTCGGCTATTGCTTCGGCATCCGGTCTGAGCGGCGGCTCTGCGAAGAGGTGCATCTGAACCTGGCCTATCGGTGGTTTTGCCGCCTCGACCTGACCGACAGGATCCCGGATCACTCGACGTTTTCCAAGAACCGGC
>JBLRXE010000417.1:0-2510 GCA_047920895.1 Roseovarius sp. | reverse complement strand
ACATGGCGAGCGCCTCGGATTGGTCATGAGTGACAAACACCGTGGTCACGCCGATGCGCTCCTGAATCCGTTTGAGCTCCACTCGCATATCCTCACGCAGATTGGCATCGAGCGCCGAAAGCGGTTCATCCAGCAAGAGCACATCCGGCTCGATCACGATGGCACGGGCCAAGGCGATGCGCTGTTGCTGACCGCCCGAGAGTTCCTTGGGATAGCGATCCCCGACATGGGGCAGTTGCACGAGGTCGAGCGCATCGCGCACCTTTGCCGCAACGTCGGATTTCGGCACGTTGCGGTATTTGAGACCAAAGGCCACGTTCTCAGACACGGTCTTGTGTGGAAACAAAGCGTAGTTCTGAAAGACAAGGCCAAGATTGCGCTTGTGGATGGGCACATCATTGACGCGCTTGCCGCCAATGAGGATTTCGCCCTCTGTCGGGTCGAGCAACCCTGCGATCATCCGCAGATTGGTCGTCTTGCCACAGCCGGACGGACCCAGAAGCGTGACAAACGCGCCCTCGGGGATTTCCAGCGTGGTGCGATGCACGGCAGTAAAGGTGCCGAACCGCTTGACGATATTGCTGAGGGTGACGGCACTCATCGGCGGGTTCCTTTTGGGTCATGGGGCCGCGCCCCCGGCAAGGGGCGCGGCGAGAGGTCAATACCCGCGCTGCACGCGGCTGAAGGTTTCGGACCATTCGGCTTCGTTGCCATTCCAATAGGCCGGATTGGCAAAGGTGAGGGATTCGAGCGTGCCGGTCGGATCATAGGCGGGCAGGGTTGGGATCTTGGCTCCCAGATCGACCTTGGTCCCATCCAGGGCGGGCGGATAGTTCTGCCCTTCGGCCACGGCGATGGAGGTTTCGGGGGCGAGCATGAAGTTCAAGAGTTCTTCGCAAGCCTCGACCGGGCTGCCCTTGAGCACATGCAGACATTCCTGCCAGGCAAAGCTGCCCGGCGCATCGTAATAGCCGATGTCGTGGCCCTGCTGTTGCAATGCGGCGATGCGGCCCGACCAGCCTTCGGTGACGTATATCTCTTCTTCCGCCAGAAGGCTCATCAGTTCCGCGCCCGACGACCAGTATTTGAGCGCCAGATCGCGGTGGCTGCGGATCGCGTCCCAGACCGCTTCCATATCCTGAATGTTGTTGGGATCCTGCCCGGTCTGGAGCGCGCCATACCAAATGCGCGTGCGCCAGTCCGACCAACCGCCGATCTTGCCCTTGTAGGCGGCATCAATGAGGATGCTGGCACCCTTTTCCTTCATCTCCTGATCCGAGATGTATTTGCGGTTATACGCCAGGCCCGTGGTGCCATAGTCGTATGGAACCGCCGAGAGGTAATCTGGCGTCACCTTGCGGAAGGCATTGGTCAGCGCGTCCATCACCAGCGACATGTTGGGAATATTGTCGAGGTTGAGTTCCACCGTCAGGCCGAAATTCACATAGCGGGCATAGTCGAACACGCCCGACAGATGCGCGATGTTATACTCGCCCTCCTGGCTGGAACGGACTTGTGCCAGATATTCATCTCCGCCTGCAAAGGTGCCATCCACGACAGCAACCCCGGTTTTCGCGGTGTAGGGATCGAACGCATGTTTGCGGAACGCCTCGGATACAACACCGCCCCAGCCGTCAAACCGGACCTGTTTCACATCCTGCGCCTGGGCGAATTTGGCAAAGGGCGTCTGTACGCCATACGCCAGACCGGCAGCCCCGAGCAGGCCCAGAAAATTGCGCCGGTCCAGATCGCCGTTGCGGTAGCGATCCAGCAGTCTTTCGTATCGTGTTGTATTATCCATTTTTCAGGTCTCCTTGTTGAATGTTGGGGCGGTTCTCAGGTGCCGCCTTTCATGGCGAGTTTGCGGGCCACCGCCGCGCCGAGCAGCGGCAGGCCCACGGTCATCACGATCATCACGGTGCCGAGTGCGTTGATTTCCGGGCTGATCGAATTGCGCAGCATCGAGAAAATCTGCGTCGGCACGGTCTCGACCCCACCGGGCTTCCAAAAGAGTGTGCCGGTGATGTCGTCGAAGCTGATGGTGAAGGCAAAAAGCGCGCCTGCGGCGACGGCGGGCAGCATTAACGGCAGGGTGATGGCAAAGAAGGTTTGCACCGGCGAGGCGCCAAGGCTGAGTGCCGCTTCTTCCACGTCGCGCTTGATGCTTACAAGCCGCGCCTGCACCACAAGGATCACGAACGGCAGGGTAAAGATCACATGGCCTGCAAGCAGCAGCGCAAAGCTCTTGCCGATGCCCAGCCAGTTGAGAAAGAGCAAGAGCGCCACCGCGAGCACCACCTCTGGCACGAGAATGGGCGCGATCAGCAGCGTGGTAATCGCGTTGCGACCGGGGATGTTGTAGCGCACCAACGCGAGGCTCGCCAAAATCCCCAACGTGGTTGAAATCACCGCCGTCAACAGCCCCAGCACAAGTGAGGTGCGAAAAGCGCGCATCACTGCGTTATTGTTCCACAGCGCCTCGAACCATTGCAGCGAGACGCCGGTCATCG
>JBLRXE010000416.1:0-2511 GCA_047920895.1 Roseovarius sp. | reverse complement strand
CAGAGAAACGCCGAAAAGCCCAAGGAAAATCATGTATTTGATCGGCCAGAGCCGTTCATGCAGGCCCCAGGGCAAGGTCAATTGCGGCACGCCCAGTTTGCGGGCGATGCGGTTGGTCAGCTCTTGCAGCGCGCCAAACGGGCAGAGCCAGCCACAATAGGCGCCGCGCCCCCAGAAGATCAGCGATGCGGCGACCGCGAACCACAGGATGAAGGTCAGCGGATCGAGCAGGAACGCCTGCCAGCTGAAATCTGCGGTCAGCGCGCCAAAGAGCGCCATCAGGTTGACGACTGAGAGTTGCGCATTGGCATACCAGCCCAGAAAGACCAGCGTGACCGTGAGAAACCCCATGCGAAACCACGTTGTGATCCGCTCGGACCGCACGAGATAGCTTTGAAAGAAGAAGGCGAGGGTGAGAAGCGTCAGCATGATGCTCAGCGCCACGATCTCGACCGTCTTGTCGCGCCAGATGCGTGACCAGAGAGCGGTTTGCGCGGCGCTCTCGGTAGCGGATTCTTGCGCCTGCGGGATTGGGGTGACGACGGGGCGCAGATAGGAGGCGGGCAACTGATAGTTCAGGTCGAAGGTGGTAAAGACCCGCTCGATTGCGGCGACATCGCGTTGCACCAGCAGTTGCAGGCGCCATGGCTCTGCAGGATCGAAACCGGCATCGGCGGGGATCTTGAAGATATCCATTTCCGAGAGCACCGGCACACCATCGGCCATGATCTCGCCCAGGCGGCGATGACCACGGTCGCGAAAGCGCACCGAATCCTCGCCCTGCACCAGAATGATCCGATCGAACACGCCGCCGCGCACATAGCCCGACCCCTTGAAGGAATAGAGGCCACGGGCGGCCACCAGAATGGCATGCTCGCCCTCATCCAACCAGTCGGTCAGATTGGCGAATTCCGCCTCGCCCAAGAGTTGCCGACCGATGGCAGGCACACTGACGAGCGTGGCATAGATGTCGATATAGGTGTCGCTCTCGGGGGCTGTGATCGGGCGTGCAGCGGCGCGGGGGTCGTCCATCGCGGCAAAGGCGGCGTTGACCTGTCCCACATCCAGCGACATCCGGCGCAGGGTGCCATTGCCGGTGAGGGAGAACCAGTCTGCGGCGGCCTGTGCGTCTGGGTTCAACTCGAACGCCGGGCCAGAGGGGGCGGAGAGCGGTGCAAGCCCCCCCAGCCCGAGCGCCCGCGCCACCCGGATGCCCGAACGGGTGATCGAGTCGTCGATCACCATGATTGTGACGGTCGCGCCCGAGATGATGTCCAACTCATGCGCCGACCCGCCCGCCGCGGCCTCGGCCACCAGATCGAGACCGATGAAATCCGCGACCAGCTTGGCCACTTTGGCCTCGGGGATGCCGATCAGCACGATGGGTTCGGAATGTTTGACGAGTTTGACGCCCGTCAGCGTCGCATCAAGGCCGACGGCCGCCAGGACGTGAATGGGTTTGCCGGAATAGCCGGTGGTGCCCACGAAATCCGAGGTTACAAAAGCCCAGCCAATGGTTTTCCCTCCGCGCAGCACCGGGGCCACCGGCAGGTCGCTGCGCATCGTGCCATAGCCATCGGCACCTTCGACCAGCGTCGCGGCGGGCACTTCGGACAGATAGGTCGAGAGAATGGGGGCTTGCGCCTGAACCGCCGGGGCGAGCGTCAGCAGAACGATCCAGAGGGCGGCGACACGGGTCAGAAGGGCAACTGCGCGCTTGCGCAATAGGAGGGGGATGGGCATCAGGCGGGCTTTCATGCGGTCATCGTCCGGGCCGGGGGCGCGCGGCTCTGCGCGGCGCGGATCATTTCAGGATGATGCTGGTCTGTGCCGTGCAGGTCATGGTGCGCGCGCTGCGCGCGCGGCGCGTCTTGCTGAAACGGGGTGTTGAGAAGGGCGTGCGATCCAGCCTGCAAGCAGTCGTCACAGAGCAACTGCGCGCAATGTGGCAGGTCCACCGGCATGCCATCGCGGGTGACACGCAGGGTTTTCTCGCCCTCTGCGCCCGCGCAGATCACCATCTCTGTCAGCGTCGCCTCGACCGCCGCAAGACCCGCTGCCCGGCCCGTAGCCAGAGTGCCCAACGCCAGTGAAAGCGCCAGCAGACAAGTGAACAGAAGAGGGCGCGAAATCCGGATCATGGGCAGAGGTTGTCATGTGGTGATGGTCTCGGCCTTGATATGGGTCAACTAAAATAGTTCTTTTTGGCCGTGACAAGCGGACCTCTTGTCAAAACCGACGTTTTACGCATGAGTGTCAGACATTCGGAGGTTCTTATGCGTCTCACAAAGTTTACAGATTATTCCCTGCGTGTCCTGCTCTATGCCGCGACCCTGAAGCCCGGAGACCTGACCACCATCGAGGAGACGGCAAAGCTCTATGATATCTCGCGGGCACATCTCAAGAAAGTGGTGCTGCAACTGATCCATGAGGGATTTCTCGAGGGGGTGCGCGGGCGTAGCGGCGGCTTTCGGTTGGCGCGTCCGGCGAGTGAAATCAATCTTGGACAGG
>JBLRXE010000415.1:0-2531 GCA_047920895.1 Roseovarius sp. | reverse complement strand
ATCAACTGCGCGCGTGGCGGTCTGGTAGATGAGCAGGCGCTCGCGGACCTTCTGAAATCTGGTCATGTCGCGGGTGCGGGCTTTGATGTGTTCGCGGAAGAGCCGGCGGTGGAAAATCCGCTCTTTGGTCTGCCCAATGTGGTCTGCACCCCGCATCTGGGGGCGGCCACCACCGAGGCGCAGGAAAACGTAGCCCTGCAAGTGGCTGAACAGATGTCGGACTTTCTGCTGACAGGTGCCGTCACCAACGCGCTCAACATGCCGTCGGTGACGGCGGAAGAGGCCAAGGTGATGGGGCCGTGGATCAAGCTGTCGGATCACTTGGGCAATTTCATCGGTCAAATGACCGACGAGCCGATCAAGGCGATCAACATCCTCTATGACGGTGTCGTGTCCGAGATGAACCTTGGCGCGCTCACCTCTGCCGCCGTGGCGGGGATCATGAAATCGGTGAACCCCGAGGTCAACATGGTCTCGGCCCCCGTGGTGGCCAAGGAGCGTGGCGTCAAGATCAGCACCACCAAGCAGGACAAATCCGGCGCTTTCGAGGGCTATGTGAAGATCACAGTCGTGACAGACAAGCGCGAACGCTCTATCGGCGGCACGGTTTTCTCGGATGGCAAGCCGCGTTTCATCCAGATCAAGGGCATCAATATCGACGCTGAAATCGGGCGCCACATGCTCTATACGACCAACGAGGATGTGCCGGGAATCATCGGTGCCTTGGGGCAGACCATGGGCGATCACAGCGTCAACATCGCCAATTTTACACTTGGCCGTGCCGATGCCGGCGGCGAGGCGATCGCGCTCCTCTATGTTGATGCGCCGGTGCCCGAGGCGGCGATCAAGGCGCTGCATGCCACGGGCAAGTTCCAGCAGATCCGTGAATTGAAGTTCGACGTGAACTGAACGCTGCGCCAACCGCGAGACACGCATTTCAAGTTGCCATGACCGCCGCCCCGCATGTGCCGGGCGGCGGTTGTTTGTCTGGCGTGCATCTTGCGCTAAAAATTCTTGAAAGCGCGTTTGTTTATCCTAAATCACCGGAATGGTCACCTCTGGGTCTGGATTGGGCGACCTTTGGATCGGGGAAATCTGCCAGACGCGTTGTTTTGAAACCGATGGATTTTGCAAAGTTTGACATGAACCTCCTGCGCGTTCTCGACGCGCTTCTCATCACCCGGTCCACGACCCTTGCGGCGCAACAGGTGGGGCTGTCGCAGCCCGCCGTATCCTCGGCCCTCGGACGGCTGCGACAGGCGCTGAACGACCGGCTTTTCCTGCGCGAAGGGCGGCATCTGGTGCCCACGGATTATGCGCAATCCCTCGCACACCCCCTGCGCATCATTCTGGCCGAGGCCGAGGCGCTCTTGGCACGGTCCACCGGATTTGATCCTGCGCGGTCAGAGCGGCACTTTCACCTTTTGGGGGCCGAATTTTGGGCGGCGCATTTGCTTCCTGACGTGATGTCGTATCTGGCCTCAGAGGCACCCGGAGTGACCCTCTTTTGCGCAGCGTTGCCGGGCGCGTATCCATCTGAGGCGCTCTTGCTCAAGCGCGCCGATCTTGCAATTTGTCCAATCTGCGATCTACCGAATGGGGCGGCGGCGCGCTCGCTCTATCGCGCCGGTCCGATGCTTCTGGCGCGGCACGATCACCCGCACTTGGCCGAGGCGGGGATTGCCCCCGGCGACACGGTCCCGCCAGATCTGATATCGGACCTGCCGCGCGCCGATTGTATCGCAGCGCCCGGCAATGGGCACGGGCGTGCGGTGATCACCCTGCCTGATCCTTCGCCCCCAACCGAGGTGGCGATGATCTGGCATGTCCGGTCGCAAAATGACCCCGCCCATCGCTGGCTGCGCGAGCATTTGGCCCACACTGCCTGAATCGCGCGGGAAACGCTGGACATCTGCCGCACGTCGGCGTTCAACGGCACCATGACCGATCCGATCTATGCCATTCCCGATATTCATGGGCAGGATGCCCTGCTGGACGCTGCGCTTGACCTTGTGGCGCGCGACGGCGGGCCTGAGGCCCGCATCGTGTTTCTTGGTGATCTTGTGGACCGGGGGCCGAATAGCCGGGCCGTGATCGACCGGCTCATGACCGGACAGGCAAAAGGCCGCCCCTGGACCGTGCTGCGCGGCAATCATGATCAGATGTTCGTCGATTTCCTCGATACCGGCGTGATCCACTCGCAGCATATTCGATCCCGCCTGTCCTGGCTGCATTATCGATTGGGCGGGGCCACGACGCTGGCCTCATACGGTCATGAGGCGACTGAATCGGCCCCGGAGTGGGAGGTCGCCCGCCGCGCGGTGCCGCAGGCGCATCGCGACTGGCTGGCGGGTCTGCCGCTCTGGCAAGAGGTGGGCGAGGTGCTCTTTGTCCATGCCGGTATCCGCCCCGGTCTCAGCTTGCCCGCCCAAGACCCCGCGGACCTGATGTGGATCCGGGACGGTTTTCTCGACCATGAGGGTGCGCACCCCTGGCTTGTGGTGCATGGGCATACAGCCCTTGAGATGCCC
>JBLRXE010000414.1:0-2537 GCA_047920895.1 Roseovarius sp. | reverse complement strand
GGTGACGAGATCGGCGGCATCCACCTCCATCTCTTCCGCTGCGGCTTCGAGCATCACCGCGCGGGCCTCCTGCGCGGCCTGGATCACCGCATTGCCGACGCGGTGGGTGCCGCGGCTGGCGAAGGAGCCCATGCAATGGGGGCCCGTATCGCTGTCGGCGGTATCGACCCAGACATCGGCCACGGGAATGCCAAGCGTTTCCGCCGCAATCTGGCGGGTGACGGATTTCATCCCCTGCCCAAGGTCGATCGACGACAGTGCCACGGTGAACTTGCCGTCGGGGTTGGAATGGACGAGAGCCTGCGATGGGTCGCCGCCCAGGTTCATGCCGATGGGATAGTTGATGGCGGCAAAACCGCGCCCGCGATGCATCGTCATCAACGCCTCCTGAAGCCGGAAAGGGACGAGAACCGCAGCGCCCCGGTGCGTGCCGGCGCGGGCGAGGCCGGTGGCGGCGGGGCGGGTGTGGGCGGCGGAGGCGGCTCTCCTCCCCCCCGTGGCGAGGGGATCGGGCTCGAGGGTGCCGCCGCAGGCGCGCGGGGGGGCGGCATCAGCGCATCGGGAGCGGCATTCGCCCCGGCCTTCGCATAGCTGCCGGAATCAAATCCCTGCACCCTGCCCTGCTGGTCGGTCGCGGTATGGGAGGGCAGTGCCCCGCGCTCTCCTCCGCCACCTGTCAGCGACGTGGCGCTTCGCGAAGCGGGCGACAGCGATACGCCCGCCTTTTCCGCCACCACCTGACAGCATTCGATCAGCGCGGTGTTCTTGGCGGTGCGACGATGCGCCTTCATGTCGCCGTCGCGGTAGGCATTCAGGATGCGCAGATCGATGGGGTTCATCCCCACCGTATCGGCCACCTTGTCCATATGCGCCTCGATGGCGAAATCGACCCCGGTGATGCCGAAGCCGCGCATCGCGGTGGCCGGGGTGCGGTTGGTGTAGACGCAATAGACATCGGCGTAGACGTTGGGAATTGTATAGGGCCCCGGCAGGTGCCCCACTCCCTTGATGATCGCATAGGACGAGAGGCGAGTGTACGCGCCGCTGTCGAAATACCCTGTGAACTTGCGCGCCGTGATCAGCCCGTCACGCGTCACCGCATCCTTGATGTACCAGCGTTCCGCCCCGCGGGGAGCGCCCACCTGCATCTCCTCCTCGCGATCCCACATGAACTTGCAGGGTCGCCCGGTCAGCATCGCGGCCAGGATGGCAATGGGTTCGTGGATGCTGTCCACCTTGCCGCCGAACCCACCGCCCACGGTGCCCCCGACGAAATGCAGGCGTGACGAAGGCATGGTCAGCACCTTGGCCGCCGTGCCCAGCGAGAAGAACAGCGCCTGCGTGGAGGTGTAGCAGACGAAGCGGTCGTTCTGCTCGGGGGCGGCAATCGCGCCGCAGGTCTCGATGGGAGCCTGCTCGATGGGCGACATCTGATAGCGGCCCTCGACGATATGGTCGGCGCGCGAGAACGCGGCCTCGACATCGCCGAAGCGCAGCTTCTGGTGGTCGAACTTGCCGTGATAAATGAACCTGTTGGTCGGATAGACCTCACAGACAGTCGGTGCTCCGGGCTTGATCGCCTCTTCCACGTCAAGGACATGGGGCAGCACCTCCCAGTCAACGCGCACCTTGGCTACGGCGGCGCGGGCCTGCATCTCGGTATCGGCAACGATCGCGGCGACGGGCTCGCCCTTGTAGGCGACCTTTTTCTCGGCCAGCAGGGGTTCGTCGTCGATCCCGAAATCCAGCAGGGAAAGCAGCGTGTTGAGGTTGCGCGGCACGTCCGCCCCGGTGATCACCCGTCGCACGCCGGGCATCCGGGCCGCCTCGGACACATCGATGCGGCGGATGCGGGCGTGATGGTGCGGGGACCGCACGCAGCGGATATGCAGCAGACCGTCGAACTGATGGTCGTCGTAGAACGGCGAGCGTCCGGTGACATGGCCCGGAATGTCCTGCCGCCGCGTAGGCTTGCCGACCTCGTTCAGGTTGTCGTCACGCTCATCCTTGAAGAATTCCTTGCGGAACTCGATGCCGTTGCCCCGGGTCATGCGCGCGCCCTCCCGCTTGCGACCGAAAGGATGGCCGCGATGATCGGTTCGTATCCGGTGCAGCGGCAGACATTGCCACTGATCGCCTCGATGACCTCATCCCGCGTCGGAGTGGGGTTGCGGTCCAGGAGCGCCTTGGCCGAGACCAGCATGCCCGGCGTGCAATAGCCGCATTGCGCGGCAAAACCGGCCATGAACGCCTCCTGCAGGGGATGCAGAGCAGGGTTGGCCATGCCCGCCGCGGTTTCCACCGCGCGGCCCTGTACCGTCTCTGCCAGCGTCAGGCAGGCCAGATGCGTCGCCCCGTCGATGGTGACGGTGCAGGCCCCGCAGGTGCCCTGCCCGCAGCCGTATTTGGGCGACATGTCGCCCAGATCCAAAGCGGCGTCATGCCGCCGCACTCCAAAGCGCTCGTCACGGGTGGCTAGTAAATCCAGCCGGTGGCGGACAAGATCAGTCATTTCCTCCGTTCTCCTTTTCCAACAC
>JBLRXE010000413.1:0-2538 GCA_047920895.1 Roseovarius sp. | reverse complement strand
CTCGGTCATGGCGACGATCACGCCCTTGCCTGCGGCCAGACCGTCGGCCTTGACCACGATGGGGGCACCTTGGGCCGTGACATAGGCGCGGGCGGCGGAAAGGTCGGTGAAATGGGCATAGGCGGCGGTGGGGGCGTTTGCGGCGTCGCAGATGGATTTGGTAAAGCTCTTGGAGGCCTCAAGCCGGGCGGCGGCGGCGGAGGGGCCAAAGACCAGCAATCCGGCGTCGCGCAGGCGGTCGGCCACGCCGGCGGCGAGCGGGGCCTCGGGGCCGATGATGACGAAATCAATCGCCTCGGCCTCGCAAAAGTCGGCGATGGCCCCGCCGTCGAGAATATCGAGCGCGGCACATTCGGCGATTTCGGCGATGCCTGCGTTGCCGGGGGCCACGATCAGCCGGTCGCATTTCGGGTTTTGCAGCACGGCCCATGCGAGCGCGTGTTCCCGCCCGCCCGATCCAAGGATGAGAATGTTCATGGCGGCAACTCCTGCTTGGCCTCGGTTGGTCCGCGTTCTAAGGTGGCGGGCAGCCAGACACAAGGCAGGAGGGGCGCGCATGTCCGATCTGATCGACGATCCGCAAGAGGGGGGCAATGCCCCGGAATTTTCCGTCTCGGATCTGTCGGGGGCGATCAAGCGGATGATCGAGGGCGAGTTCAGCCATGTGCGGGTGCGCGGCGAATTGGGGCGCATCTCGCGGCCCCGGTCGGGGCATATCTACCTTGATCTAAAGGACGATTCTGCGGTTCTGGCGGGGATCATCTGGAAAGGGGTGGCGACGCGATTGGCGGTGCAGCCCGAGGAGGGAATGGAAGTGGTCGCCACGGGGCGGCTGACCACCTTTCCCGGTCAATCGCGCTATCAGATCATCATCGAGGATATGAAACCGGCGGGCATGGGCGCGCTGATGGCGATGCTGGAAAAGCGCAAGGCGGCGCTGGCGGCCGAGGGGCTGTTTGCGCCGGAGCGCAAGCAGGCGCTGCCCTATCTGCCGGAGATTATCGGGGTTGTGACATCGCCCTCGGGGGCAGTGATCCGGGATATCCTGCACCGGCTGCGCGACCGATTTCCGCGCAAGGTACTGATCTGGCCTGTGGCTGTGCAGGGTGACAAATGCGCAGGCGAAGTGGCGCGGGCGATCCGGGGGTTCAATGCGATGACGCCGGGTGGCGCGCTGCCGCGCCCCGATCTGATCATTGTGGCGCGGGGTGGCGGATCGGTCGAGGATCTGTGGGGGTTCAACGAGGAAATCGTGGTGCGGGCGGCGGCGGAGAGTGCGATTCCGCTGATTTCCGCCGTGGGCCATGAGACCGATACGACGCTGATTGATTACGCCTCGGACAAGCGCGCGCCGACACCGACGGCGGCGGCGGAATTGGCGGTGCCGGTGCGGATGGACCTGCTGGCCTGGGTCGAGGGGCAGGGCGCGCGGCTGAGCCATGCGCTGAGCCAAGGGGTAGGCTTGCGCGGACAGCGGTTGCGCGATCTGGCGCGGGCCTTGCCACGGGCGGAGGTGCTGCTCGATGGGCCGCGGCAGCGGGCGGACGGTTTGGGCGAACGCTTGCCTGCGGCGCTCATCCGCGCGGTGCAGGTGCGCCGCGTGCATCTGTCGGAAACAGCGGGGGCGCTGCGCCCCGCGCTCTTGCGGCGCGCGGTCGAGGGGGATCAGAGGCGGTTGCAGGCGACGGCGGCGCGGCTCAATGTGCATGCGCTGAACCGCGATATTGCGCAGAAACGGCGCGATCTGGACCGGGTCTCGGTGCGGTTTTCGGATGCGGCGGGGCGGCAGGTGCAGGGCTGGCAGGATCGGCTGGGTGCGCTGGAGCGGCTGCGCGACACGCTGGGATACAAGGCCACGCTCAAGCGCGGCTATGCGGTGGTGCGCGGCGATGGGGCGGTGGTGACGACACGCAAGGCGGCAGCGGGGGCCGCGGCATTGGTGATCGAGTTTGCCGATGGGATGCTGGATTTGTCGGGGTCAGGCGCGGCGGTGCCTGCGCCCAAGCCCAAGCCCAAGGGGCCGCCGAAAGGGCAGGGGAGCCTTTTCTGAGGCGTGATCAGTCCGGTTTTTGCCCGCCGATGCGCCTGGTCAGTTCCGCCGCCGCCTCGGCGACATGTCGCCCGACGGTGTCAAGCCGGGCATCGGGCAGGCGCGCGGCCAGACCCGAGACCGAGATGGCGCATACCGCCTCGGCCTGCGGTGACCAGACCACGGCGGCGAGACAGCGCAGGCCGGTCACATGCTCCTCGTCATCAAGCGCAAAACCTTGGGCGCGGATGCGTTTGATATCGACCATGGCGGTGGTCAGGCTGCGGTGCGAGCGTTTGGTCATCGGGTGAAAGCCGGTGCGCGCCACGAAATCTGCAATGTCGGCATCGGGCCAGGTGGCGAGAATCGCCTTGCCCATGCCGGAACAAAAGGCCGGCACGCGCCCGCCGGGGGGCGAAATGGCGCGCATGATCTCGCGGCTTTCGACCTGTGAGAGGGTCACAAGCTCATCCTGATCGAGAACCCCGAGATTGGCGGTTTCGCGGGTG
>JBLRXE010000412.1:0-2553 GCA_047920895.1 Roseovarius sp. | reverse complement strand
ACTTCGCGTACCGGCCGGGTGGGGAGGTCGGCCGTGGCCGTCCGCGGTGCCGGATGCATATCGAAAGCCTTCACCAGCCGCTCCAGCGTGCCGTCGCTCGACCCGTCATTCACGACGACGACGTCGAATTCGACATCGACCGCTTTGCCGTCAAGGGCGCGCCGGAACGGTTCAAGACCATGGCCGAGATCGCCTACGCCGCCTATCATCAGGCCATTCCCGGCATCGAACCGGGGCTGGAGGCGGTCAGCTACTATGACCCGCCCAACATGACCTATCCCTTCGGCGCCTATATCTGCGTGATGGAGATCGACGTCGACACCGGCGAGACGCAAATCCGCCAGTTCTACGCGCTCGACGATTGCGGCACCCGGATCAACCCGATGGTGATCGAAGGCCAAGTGCATGGCGGCCTCACCGAGGCGCTCGCCATCGCCATGGGCCAAGAGATTGCCTATGACGAGATGGGCAATGTGAAAACCGGCACGCTGATGGATTTCTTCATCCCGACCGCGTGGGAAACGCCGCATTACACCACCGATCACACCGAAACCCCCTCGCCGCATCACCCCATCGGGGCCAAGGGCGTGGGCGAGAGCCCGAATGTCGGCGGCGTTCCGGCCTTTTCCAACGCCGTGCATGACGCGCTGCGCCCCTTTGGTCTGCGCCACACCCATATGCCGCATGACCACTGGCGGATCTGGCGTGCCGCCCATGAGCTTGGGTTGCATGGCTGAGGGCAGACGGGGGGCGCTGCCCCCCGGACCCCCCGGAGTATTTCAGGAACAATGAAAGAGCACGACAGCATGGCAGACTGGCGCGATCTGCAACAGGGCATGGCGGATCATGGCTATATCGCGGGCGATGATCTGACCATGGCCCTGCATATCGCGCTCTCGCTCGGGCGGCCCCTCCTGCTCGAAGGGGCGGCGGGCGTGGGCAAGACCGAGGTGGCGCGGGTTCTCGCCGCCCTTAAGGGCGCGCGCCTGATCCGGCTGCAATGCTACGAGGGGCTGGACGCGGCCCAAGCCATCTATGAATGGAATTATCCCCGCCAACTCCTCGCCATCCGCGCCGCCGCAGAGGGGGGCGAGACGGGCGCGGGCGTCGAGGCGCGGATTTTCTCGGACGCGTATCTGCTGGAGCGGCCCTTGTTACAGGCGATCCGTCAGGCGGAACCGCCGGTGCTGCTGATCGACGAGATCGACCGCGCCGATGAGGAGTTTGAGGCCTATCTCCTTGAAATCCTGTCAGAGTTCCAGATCACCATCCCAGAGATGGGCACGATCAAAGCCACCGCGCGCCCCATGGTGATCCTGACCGCCAATGGCACCCGCGACCTCTCGGACGCGCTGCGCCGGCGCTGCATTTATGCCCATGTCGATTACCCGGACCGCACTGCAGAGCTTGCAATCCTGCAAAGCCACTGTCCCCAGATCGACCAGCGCCTGACCCGCCAGATCGTCAGCTTCGTCCAGGCAATCCGCCGCGAGGATCTGGAGAAAGCCCCCGGCATCGCCGAAACCCTCGATTTCGCCGCTGCCCTCGCGGGTCTCGGCCTCAATGACCTGACCCATGATCCGGTGATCCTGCAAGCCGCCCTTGCCACCCTGCTCAAGACCCAAACCGACCGCGCCCGCATCACCACCGAGGTGGCGCAGCGTCTGGCGGGACAGGCGGCATGAGTCGCGTCACCCGCTTTGCCGCCCGTGATCCGGGACCCTCCGCGCGCGTCGCGGGTTTCATCGCGCACCTGCGCGACAACGGCTTGCGTCTGGGCGTGGGCGAGACGGAAACAGCCCTTCACGCCCTCACCCATATCAACGCCGCCAACCCCGACGAGACGCGCCGCGCCCTCAAATCGGTCTGCGCCAGCACCGCCGATGAGGTGGCGCAGTTTGACGCGCTCTTTGACTGCTATTGGCTGAACGCAGGCCGCGTGCGCGAAAAATTCTCCCCCAGTGACCGCAGCGGCAACGCCCACAGCCGCAACAGCCGCGATGCCAGCAGTGAGGACAGCACCGCACGCGGCCAAATCCACGCACCCGACGAGGATGCGGGTGCCGCCCATGGTGACGGCACCGGCACGCTCATCGCCAGCCGCACCGCGAGCCTGATGCATCACGACATGCGCAAACTGGTCAGCCCGCAGGACATTGCCGCGGCTGACTCCATCGCCCGCCGCCTCGCGCAATCCCTTGCCCACCGCCGCTCCCGCCGCCGCCGCGCCGCCCGCCGGGGCGACCAATTGCACTTTCGCCGCCTCATCCGCGCCAGCCTCTCGACCGGGGGCGAGCCGCTCACGCTCCCGCGCAAGACACGCCCCGACCGGCAAATGCGGATCGTCGCGCTCTGCGATGTCTCCGGCTCGATGACGATCTACGCGCGGGTGTTTCTCGCCTTTCTCACCGGCCTCATCCGCGCCGATGACGCCACAGACGCGTGGCTCTTTCACACCCGCCTCGTGCGCATCTCGGACGCGCTGCGCGACCCTGACCCGCTGCGCGCCCTCAACCGCCTGTCGCTCTTGGCGGATGGCTTTGGTGGCGGCTC
>JBLRXE010000411.1:0-2559 GCA_047920895.1 Roseovarius sp. | reverse complement strand
CTGGCATTATCTGTTCATTATCTCGAAACAGACCCAAAGTGAACAGAAAAATGGGAGCTTTCACTGTTCATGCGCGCGTCATTACGGGTATACTCATAGTAACGCTCAAGCCGCGATACGCTCGTAATCGATCCGGGTCTCCAAATCGATATCGTAGCGGCCATAGGGTGTGATGTGCGCATAGATCAACGGCGTCAGGCCGCGATAGTCCTCTGGAGACAGTCGATCCTGCCAATTCGGGTCCGACAGGACCGATTGGACCATGCGCGTGTTCACATAAACCATCGACGCCTGGACCAGTTGCAGCGCCAGGGCGGAGATTTCCTGGTCGGCGATCCGGTTCGAGGCTATCTCGCCGCCCTTGCCGAAGAAGACGAAGCCGTTCGCACTGTTCCAGTTCTCGACAACGTTCAGGCCTTCGTGGATTTCCCGGCGAAGGGCTTCCGATCGCATATAGCGGCACAGGAAGATCGTCTTGATGGCACGACCCAGTTCAGCCAGCGCCTTGTAGGTCGGGTGCATCACGTCGGTCCGGGCAAACCGGCGCAGGATCGCTTCGGGATCGGCGGTGCCGTGCTGCATGGCGGCGGCGTATTTGACCATCTCGTCGTATTGCCGCTCGATCTCGGCCCAATCGACTACGTTCGACAAGATCGGCGCCAGATGCGGCAACTGCGTCCGCATGCCCGCGGCGGGAAGGACCAACTTTTGGCGGGCAATCGCCTTCAGGCGTGGCGCCAATTCGAACCCGAGCAGATGGCAGAAGGCAAAACCGACAGCTGTCTGACCATGGCTATCGACGTACTGGCGCTGGATTTCCATGTCGGTGCAGTGGCGGAGCACCCCCTCGATCATCGCCGCCACCTCCGAGGACGAACACCTCTTGAGCTGCGAATAGATGCAGGTCGCCTGACGCTCGACATGCCAGTAGATCATCACCCCGCGCCCACCGTAGCGCGCGTGCCATTCAGTCATCAGGTTACGGTCCCAGGCACCGAACTTGGTGGAATCCGAACCGCAAGCCGTGCCCGCCTCGCCCCAGATCGCGGGATTGCGGACCCTCAGTGTCGCATCAGCCACGCGCGCCGCGGCGGCACGCAGCGCGTTTGGGTCGATATAGCGGCGGTGGATGTGGAGCAGTTCGTCATAGCTGATGTCACCGACACCGGCGGCGACGCGTTTGATCCCGGCATTGGTCCCCGCAGCATAGAGCGCCAGCAGTAGCCGCCGATCCCGGTCTGCGTGGGCCAAGGCTTCGCGGCTGGCGGACGTCTCGAAGCAATCCAGAAACCCCGTGTCCAATGCCGTTTCCTTCAGGACATCGAGCAGGCCGGTCATCGGCCAGACGCGTTCGACCTCGCGCTTGAGAGCTCCCAGCCCCGGTGGTTCCGGCACCGGGGCAAAGGGCGTGACTCTGATCCGGTTTTCCCCGAATGTTCGCAACCGGACCTGGTCGTTTTCCGGCAGGGTTCGGTTCAGAAGGTGGAGTTCGCGCGTCAGCTCATCGCGTACCTGCAAGACAAACGCTCCGGCATCCTGGGTGAGGCCAAGGCCCTGATAATATACGTGTCTTTGCGCCTCGAAATCGGTCGGCAAGTCATCGTCCGGGTTGCGGTAGCGGTCAGCGCCATCGACCCAGATTTCCTTCGCGCGCACCCTCTCACGCAACTGTGCCAATACGCAGAGCTCGAAGGTAATCACGTTCAGACGGCCGGACGCATCGATGACGGCCTCGCGCCATTTGGCGGGAATGGAACCCTGAGGAGCCAGATCGCCAGGCACGACCCGTCGTCCATCCTGTTGCCACCGCTCGATCAAATCGGGTGCATCCAGGATCGGGTGCCAGCTTGCGTTGTTCGATCGAAACCGCAGCGCGGCAAGAAGCGGCGGAACTATCCGACGGTAGTGGCTGGCGTAGGAGCCGCGCATCGCCGTTTGAATTCGCCGGTCCAGTGTGCCCTTGGCGCCGTCTTCTTCAATCACGGCCTTCAGCTTGGCCACGCTCGCGACAGGATAAATGACTTCAAGCACCCGGCCCTCGGGTTCATCCACCGCTGCAATAGCCATATCGACCAGCAGGCGCTCCTTGCCATGGACCCGCTCGATATCCCGCGCAATCGCCCCCACTACCCGGCGGCGCGACCGTGTCTGCATCCGGTGGATGATCTCAAGCAGCAGGTCGATCAGTGCGTCGATCATTTCGCCACGGCGATGCATGAGATTGAGCACAAAGAGACCCAGCCGACGCGTGTCGCCATGGCGGCGCATCTCGGCCGCGGTCTCACCATCGACGCGGCGGGACAGTCGCTGGACCAGCGCGGGGTCGACATCTTCCATGATCTGGAATGGTAAATCGAGCGCATTCACGAATGCCAATCGCATTGTCTCCGCCAGGATGTTTTCCAAAGTGGCGGCACCCGCATCCGCTTTCAAACTCAGAAATCCCGTTGCGCATTTGGGGCCAGCCAGGCTGGCCTCCAGTTTCCGGCGGGCCTCACCGGACAAGCTGTCTGCAATCCTCTTGAGCAGGTGTTCAACGGCAGCATGCCGAGCACCGCG
>JBLRXE010000410.1:0-2571 GCA_047920895.1 Roseovarius sp. | reverse complement strand
GCTCTGACTGTCGCCCACCTGCAATTCGTCAAAGGTGCGGTTCTCGATCTTCATCCGGCAACTCTCCTGTCATACGACCTGCGCGGGAACATGTTCTTTGCCCTCACACCCAACCGCAGAGCCATGTCAAAGGCGTGACACGTCCGATCCCTCACAGCGCGCGGGCGCTCTGGCGCAGTTCGAATTTCTGGATCTTGCCGGTCGATGTCTTGGGCAAGTCCTGAAACACCACCGCCTTGGGGCTCTTGAACCCCGCCAGCCGCTCACGGGCAAAGGCGATCAGCTCGGCCTCACTCGCGCTGGCCCCGTCCTTCAACTCGACAAAGGCGCATGGCACCTCGCCCCATTTCTCATCGGGCTTGGCCACCACGGCACAGAGCATGACGGCGGGATGACGCATCAAGACGCCCTCGACCTCGACCGAGGAAATATTCTCGCCGCCCGAGATGATGATGTCCTTGGCCCGGTCGGCGATCTTGAGATAGCCGTCGGGATGCTGGAACGCGATATCGCCGGAATGGAAATAACCACCGCGAAACGCCTCTTGGGTGGCCGCCGGGTTCTTGAGATAGCCTTTCATCACCGAATTGCCCCGGATCATGATCTCGCCCAGACTTGCGCCATCCATCGGTATTTGTACCATGGTCTCGGGGTCCAGCGCGGTGATGTCCTCCATCATCGGCATCAATATCCCGGTGCGCGCCTTGATCGTATAGCGCTCGTCATCGGGCAGGGCATCCCAGCCGTCCTGCCACAGACATTCGGTGACATGGCCATAGGTCTCGGTCAGGCCGTAAACCTGCGTCACGGTAAAGCCCAGAGGCTCAATCGCCGCCAATGTCGCGGCGGGCGGCGGCGCACCGGCGGTGAACACATCGACCACATGGTCGAACTTGCGCCGCTCGCCCTCCTTGGCGTGGACGATCATGTTGAGCACGATGGGCGCGCCGCCGAAATGCGTGACCCCCTCATCGGCAATCGCATCGTAAATCGCGCGTGCCGTGATGTCGCGGCAGCACACCACCCGCCCGCCGAGCATCGGCATCAGCCAGACATGGTTCCAGTTATTGCAATGAAAGAGCGGCACGATGGTCAGATAGGTCGGATAGCGCGGCAATTGCCAGCTCACCACCGTGCCCATGGTCATCAGATACGCGCCGCGATGGTGATAGACCACGCCCTTGGGCCGCCCCGTGGTGCCAGAGGTGTAATTGAGCGCGAGACTCTCCCATTCATCCTGCGGCATGATCCAAGGGAAATCGGGATCGCCAGAGGCCAGCAGCTCCTCATATTCCATGTAATGCCCGTGCGCATGCACCCCCGCCGCATCATCGGCCACCTCGACGACACCGGGCGGCGGACCTTCCATCAGGTCGATGGCCTGCGCCAGCGTGGGCAGGAATTGCGGATCACACAGCACGACGCGCGCGCCGCCATGGTCCAGAATATAGGCGATGGTATCGGCCTCAAGCCGCGTGTTGATCGCATTGAGCACCGCGCCACAGGCGGGCACCCCGAAATGCGCCTCGCAATGGGCGGGGATATTGGGCAGAAGGGTGGCCACCACATCGCCGGGCGCGATCCCAAGCTTGACCAGCGCCGAGGCCAGCCGCGACACCCGCGCGTGATAGTCCGCATAAGTGCGCCGCGTGTCCCGATAAATCAGCGCCTCGCGGGTCGGAAAAAGATGCGCCGCGCGCCTCAGATGTGACAGCGGCGTCAGCGCCACGAAATTCGCGGCGCATTTCTCCAGCCCGGTCTCATCCTTCATCCAGCCCATCGAACCCTCCCTGATTCTCGCCCTCGGTTGGGCGAGATTAGGGAAATCCGCAGGGCTTTCAAAGCGAGACTGCATCAGACAGCCCGAATTCGGCCCGGTGTGATCTGACAGGGTCTGGCGCGTCAGAGCCCCAGCTTCGCCATCACGATGTCATTGACGGCCTTGGGATTGGCCTTGCCGCCCGTGGCCTTCATCACTTGGCCCACGAACCAGCCCGCCAGCTTGGGATTGGCTTGCGCCTTTTCCACCTGTGCGGGGTTGGCGGCGATGATTTCGGCCACGGCAGCCTCGATGGCGCCGGTATCCGTCACCTGCTTCATGCCGCGCGTCTCGACGATCTCCTCTGGGTCGCCGCCTTCGGTATAGACAATCTCGAAGAGGTCCTTGGCGATCTTGCCGGAAATCGCGTCGGATTTGATCAGCCGCACGATGCCCGCCAATTGCGCGGGGCTGACGGGGCTGTCCTCGATGGAATGATCCTCTTTCTTGAGCCGCCCGAACAGCTCGTTGATCACCCAATTCGCCGCCAGCTTGCCATCGCCCGCGCCCGCCGCCACCGCCTCGAAATAGGCGGCATTGGCGAGGTCCGCGGTCAGCACGCTGGCGTCATATTCGCTGAGGCCGAATTCCAGAACGAACCGCGCCTTCTTGGCATCCGGCAGTTCCGGCAGGTTGGCCGCGATCTCATCCACCCAGGCCTGCTCGATTTCCAGCGGCAGCAAGTCGGGATCGGGGAAATAGCGGTAATCATGCGCCTCTTCCTTGGAACGCATGGACCGGGTCTCGTTGCG
>JBLRXE010000409.1:0-2581 GCA_047920895.1 Roseovarius sp. | reverse complement strand
AGCTCCGCCACCGCATGCCGCAGGAATTCCTCCTCGGCGCGCAGCGCCGCCTGCGCCGCCTCTGCCGCATCCCGCGCCTTGCGCCGCGCCGCCAGATCGCGCCACGCGGCGCGCACGCCCTCACGCAAGGCACCCAGATCGCCATAGGCATCCAGCAAATCCCGATGTGCCTTGGGGTCCAGTAGCCCGCGGTCATCCTGCTGCCCGTGCAACTCAACCAGCACCTCCGACAACAGCCGCAGAACCTCGCCCGACACCCGCCGGTCATTGACCCAGGCCGTCTTGCGCCCATCGGTGCTGTTGACCCGGCGCAGGATCAGCGCCTCGGCCTCAGGCAATCCCGCCTCACGCAGCACCGCGCGCGCCGGATGATCGGGGCCAAGGTCGAACTCGGCCACCACCTCGCCCTGCGCGGCGCCCCGGCGCACCAACTCGGCCCGCCCGCGCCAGCCCAAGACGAACCCCAGACTGTCCAAAAGGATCGACTTGCCCGCGCCCGTCTCGCCGGTCAACACGTTCAAACCCGGCTGGAACACAAGCTCCAGCCGGTCAATGATCAACATGTCGCGAATTTCAAGCGCGCGCAGCATCAGGCCATCCCGTCGGGCAGGGGCATCCCCGCCGCCTCTAGAGCCAGCGACCCTGAACGGTCTGCCGATAGATCTGCTGCAACCAGCCATCCCCGGCCGCCTCCAGCGTATAGCCCCGCCCGGTCAACAGCTTGTAGCTGTCCTCATACCAATCGGTGCCCTGGAAATTGTGGCCCAGAATGGCCCCGGCGGTGCGCGCCTCGTTCACCAACCCCAGCGACAGGTAGGATTCCACCAGCCGGTGCAGCGCCTCGGCGGTGTGGGTCGTGGTCTGGAAGTCCTCCACCACCACCCGGAACCTGTTGACGGCAGCGGCGAAATTGTCGCGCTTGAGATAATAGCGCCCGATCTCCATTTCCTTTGACGCCAGATGATCAAAGGCGAGATCGAATTTCAGGATTGCGGAATTGGCATATTCGCTGTCGGGATAACGCTCGATCACCTCGCGCAGGGATTGCAACGCCTGAAAGGTCAGCCCCTGATCGCGCCCGACCTCGTCGATCTGATCGTAATAGCTCAGCGCCAGCAGATATTGCGCATAGGCGGCGTCCTCATCGGTCGGGTAAAAATCGATGAACCGCTGGGCCGCGGCGCGGCTCTCCTCATAGGATTTGTCCTGATGATGGGCAAAGGCCTGCATGATCACCGCCCGCTTGGCCAGATCGGAATAGGGATAGAGCCGCTCCACCTCGGCAAAGCTTCGCGCGGCCAGACCCGGCGCACGCTGCGCCAGATCATACTCGCCGCGCTCGAAAATCTGCTGGGCGGTGTAATTCTCGTAATTGACCGTGCCGCGCTCGACGCTTTCCTTGTTGCCACAGCCCGCTATGGCGATGGTCACAGCAAGGACACCCAACAGCCTGCCCCGGAACGTGCCGATTCTCATGCGCGATCTCACTCTCAGTTGCGATGCGCGGGTTGTAACGCCCGCGTCGCCCCGGTCCTAGCACATTAATTTGCGGTGCAAAACGTCTTTGGCATGTTTTGACCGCCCCCCCCCGGCAAGCAGAAGGCCAGAGGGGAGCGCAACATTTCCTAGCCCAGCGCCACCGCGCGCAGGTCTTCGTCAACATACGGCAGATATTGCGCGAAATTGTCGGCAAACATCTGCACCAGCTTGGCCGCTTGCACGTCATAGGCCGCCGGGTCGCTCCATGTGCGGCGCGGGTCCAGCAGTACATCGGCCACGCCGGGCACGGCCACGGGCACCTCAAAGCCAAAGTTTTCGTCCTTGCGGAACTCCACCCCATTGAGCGAACCGTCAAGTGCTGCGGTCAAGAGCGCCCGCGTGGCCCGGATCGGCATACGCGAGCCGGCACCATAGGCCCCGCCCGTCCAGCCCGAATTGACCAGCCAGCAGGACGCACCCCGACTCTCGATCTTGGCGCGCAGAAGGTTGCCGTAAACCTCCGGGCGGCGCGGCATGAAGGGCGCGCCGAAACAGGTGGAAAACACCGGCTGCGGCTCGGTCAGACCACGCTCTGTCCCGGCCATCTTGGCGGTGAAACCGGACAGGAAATGATACATCGCCTGCGCCGGGGTCAGCCGCGCGATGGGAGGCAGCACGCCGAACGCATCGCAGGTCAGCATCACCACATTGCGCGGATGCCCCGCCATCCCCGTGGCCGAGGCATTGGGGATATACTCCAGCGGATAAGCGCAACGCATGTTCTCGGTCAGGCTCGAATCCTCATAGTCCAACGCGCGCGTGTCGGCGTCATAAACCATATTCTCGATCACGGTGCCGAACATCGAGCAGGTGGCATAGATTTCCGGCTCTGCCTCCGGGCTCAGGTGGATGGTCTTGGCATAGCAGCCACCCTCGAAATTGAACGTGCCCTTGTCGGACCAGCCATGCTCGTCATCGCCCAGCAAAGTGCGGTTGGGATCAGCCGAAAGCGTGGTCTTGCCGGTGCCCGACAGACCAAAGAACACGGCCGCATCCTCGGGGTCGTCCTTGGCATGGTTGGCCGAGCAATGCATCGGCATCA
>JBLRXE010000408.1:0-2581 GCA_047920895.1 Roseovarius sp. | reverse complement strand
CCTATGGCCACGCGCCGGCGGTTCCCCCGCTCGTGCAGGCCGCGCTATCCGGACAGCGCTGGGTGCGCGAGGAGGCCTTGCGGGCCTTGCGCCAAATGGGCGCGGCGGCGGTGCCGCCGCTGGTGGCAAGCCGCGCCAGCGCGCCTTCGCGCAAGGTGACGGAGGCCAGCGCCACGGCGAGGGTCACGCTGGCGGTGCCAAGGCCCATGGCAAAGGCGCCCATGATGCCCGCCAGATCAAGCCCCATGCGCCATGTGAGGATCAGCAGAAACAGCGCGCCGGTGCAGGGGCGGATCGCCACGGCCCCGATGAGGGCGGCGGCGTCGCGCCAGCCGGTGACAGTCTCGGCCTCGGCCAGGGTTGGCCCGTGTTTGTGTCCGCAAGAGGGGCAGGGGGCGTCATGGTGGTGGTGGGCATGCGGCGCGGGGCGGTTGCGGTGCCAGCGGCGCAGGCCGCGAAAGGCGAGCCACAGGCCCACGAGGGCGATGGCCGCGAAACTGGCAGGGGCCATGATATCCTCGGCCAGATCGGTCATGTTCTGGCGGGTGAGGTCAAAGACAAGGACGCCGGCATAGACCAGCAGCACCGCCGCCGCCGCCTGGGCAAAGCTGGAGGCCAGCGCCAAGAGGGACAGACGCCATGCGCTCACACGCGCGGCCATGCCGTAGCCGCCGATCAGGATCTTGCCATGCCCCGGCCCTGCCGCGTGGAAAAATCCGTAGGCAAAGCAGAGGCCCATCAGCCCCGCCAAGGCGCCGGGTTCGCCCGCGCGCAGGGCGCGCAGGAGGCGGGCCATGGCCTGTTGTGTTTCGGCCTGTCCGGCGCGCGCCCAAGCCGACACTTGCCCCGCCCCGCCAAAGCCCCAGAGCCAGATCACGAGGGCGGCGAGTGCCAGCGCCGCGAGGCTCAGGACGGGGCGGCGCATGTGATAAAGAGGGTTTCGGAGTAGAGATTGCCCACTTCGACGCCGGTAAATTGCTCTTCGGTGGTCATCTGGCTGAGCATCTGGCGGAATTGTTCCTGACTTTCGTCAAGGTCGGGTTCGGTGATCGTATAGACGCAGCCCTTGGGCAGGGTGATCGGCCCGGCAAGGCTATGGGCGACGTAATAGGTGGGATCATAGGGCTCGACGCGCAGGGCCTCGGCTGTGACGGGGCCGAAGCTGCGGGTATGGGTGGCAATGATGCGGCCATTCGTGAGCGCGATGCCGGTGGGGATCGGGTGATCCAGGGCAATCTTGGTCTCACCCTGATACAGGTAGAGATCGCCCTCGAAGCCCTCGGGCCATTCGACCAGATCAAAGCCCTTGAGTTGGGTCAGTTCCGCGCCGGTCAGGGTGCCGTCGCCATCGGGGTCAAGGCCCATGTCGGTCAGGATCAGCAGCGAGAAGAAATCGTCATAGCTCCATGTCACCTCGACGTCTGAAAGTCGCCCTTGATCATCGGCGGTGAAGCGCAGGGCGACATCGACAAAGACATGCGGATGCGCGCCCAAAGGAGCGACAGGCAGGCAGAGGGCGGCGGCAAGGGCCATGAGAATGCGCGGCGTCATGCCGTCAGACTTAGGCGCAGGGCGCGTCTGCCGCAAGGCGCGTTTTCGTGGGCACGGGCGGCCGCGCGAAAGCCCGCTCAGATCTTGATCACGACCGATTGACCGCTGGTGAGGGACAGGACATTTTCGGGTTTGTCGGCGAAGAATTCGTCAATGGCGCGTTTCGCGCCGGGACAGTGGCCCGAGCCGTAATCGTCGCAGACGATGACACCGCCCGATTTGACCCGAGGATAGAAGAATTCGACCGAGGCCAGCGTCGGCTCGTAGAGGTCCACATCGACATGGACGAGCGAAAATGTCTTGTCCGCGACATCGTCGAAACGATCAGGGATCCAGCCCTTGTGCAGCGCGAGCCGGTCGCCGAAATCGCTGAGGTTCTCGCGCACGATGTCTTCGGGCACGGCGAGATCGCCCTTGGACCATTCGGACTTGCCACCGGCCTTAATATCGGAGTCGCGCGGCTCTGACAGGCCTTCGAAAGAGTCGAACACATGCAGCCATTTGGTGCTCTGCGGGCCGGCGCCGGTCATGATAAAGGTGGAGGTTTTGCCATACCGCACGCCACATTCGGCGAAATGCCCCTCGACGCCGCGCACCATGCGCGCCAAGGACAGAAGGGTAAAGCAGCGGTCATAGGGGCAGCCTTCGATCCCGCGCTCTTCGCCCCTGTCGCGTGCCATGATGAAATCGGGATCGGTCAGCCAGATCAGGTGCTGTTTGTAGACTTCGTAGCGTTTGCGCTCGGCCAGCCGCTTGGCCAGCTTGTAGTGATAGCGGCGGTATGTATCGGGCCCGAACAGAAGCCCGCCGAGAGAGTCGAGTGCCTTGATGATCACGCTGCTATGTCCCTTGTAGAAATCCGCCCGCCCAGACACAGACCCGCCCAGACACAGACCTGCGCGAAGGTGTCCGGGCGGTGATGGCCCAGACCGATGCGCGCCGTCAAGGGGGCGCGCGGGCGTTTAGGGCGTATTGCGCTCCATCGAAACACACCCGCCCCGGGCTTGACCCGAGACCGCGCCGAGGCAGC
>JBLRXE010000407.1:0-2591 GCA_047920895.1 Roseovarius sp. | reverse complement strand
TAAAAGCGCTTACGGTCCGCTGCAATCTGTTCTGTCGACTCGACACAACACTGACGGTGACCGTTCCGTAGCACCCGGTCCATTTCCACCGTTCGTCATCAGCCTGCCCGCCGTGGCATCCTGATCAAGCAGGCCCGCGCCGAACATCACGGTGACGATCAGCGCCAGTTACACCACGTTACGGGACACTATCATGATATGCCCGCCCCCGTCGGCCCGAACGTCAAACAAGACAGACCAATGCCTGTGCAAAATTCTGAAGCAGCGCTCAGCCCCGAAGCGTCTTTTCAAAGTAGTGAAAGCTGGTGATGTCCGGGCGAGCCGCGATGCCCTTGATCAAGGTGAGCAAGGGAGTTTCGCCGAGGGGGTAATCCGTGTGGATGGGTCCGGCTGCCTTGAGCGCGGAATACTGCCCGTCGTCGTAGAAGGCCGCGAGCAAGAGGTCGTCATCGCTCTGGAATGGGCCGCGTGACGCGCGCAGGCGCTTGATCGCGGGCGGTACCAAGAGGCCGGGGCGTTCGGTGATCGGCTCTTGGCCCCGCGTGATCTTGTCATAGAGGTTTGGATCAATCGGGCCTGCAATCTCGCCATAGCCGCCGCGCACATAGAGCCGCACCTCATCGGGCACGGACTCGTAGCGCGGCCTGCCCTGATCGCGCCCCATGACGTTGAGGATCGCCTGAGTCACGATGTATTGGGCAAAGGGGCTGACGATGATCGGATAGCCCAGATCCTCGCGGACATGCCATGCCTCTTCGAGAATGTCGTTAAGGCGTCCTTGGAGCCCCATGCTCTCGAGTTGATAGGCGAGGTTGGAGACCATGCCGCCGGGGCATTGGTGACAGAAGTGGAATTCGTCGTATTCCCGCACCTCGCCCACCGGCTTGCCTTCGACCTGAGCGATGAAGGCCAGACGTTCGGCCACCTCTTCGACCGGGCCAAGGTCGATGTCCACCTCAAAGCCGCGCCGACGCAGATTGCGGGTGACAGACTCGGTCGGGCTGTGGCTGACGCCATTGGCGAGGGTCGAGGTGGCGGTATGCACCACATCGACACCATGCTCGACCGCCTGCAAAACCACGTAGGGAGCAAGGCCAGAGTTGCAATGCGTGTGGATCTGCAACGGCATGGCGCCCATCACCGTCTTGAGCGCGGGCACCAGCGTGGCGATGCGCTCGGGTCGCAAGAGGCCGCTGGCATCCTTGAGAAAGATACCATCGACACCGAGGGCCATCAGCTCTTTGGCCTTCTTCTGGTAATAGGCGTCGGTGTGCACCGGGCTGAAGGTATAGACCAGCCCGCCCACCACGTGCAGGCCATGTTGCTTGGCTGCCCGGACGGGGATTTCGAGATTGCGCATGTCGTTGAGCGCGTCATAGGGGGTGTGATAGCGCATGCCGTTTGCGGCGAAGCGCTCTGCCGCCAGTTCCACGATGTCATCGGAAAAGAACTCGAAGGTAAAGAGGCTTTGGCCGCGCGTGTGGATGATGAGCGGGGTTTTCGTGATCCATTGATTGAGGATACGCATCCGCTCCCATGGGTCTTCGCGCAGGTAGCGCACGCAGACGTCGAACACGGCCCCGCCAACGAGGTCGATCGCCTCGAACCCGGCGCGATCCAGCCGGGGGGCGATGTCCTGCATCATGGCGGTGGTCATGCGCGTGGCCCAGAGGCATTGATGCGCATCGCGCAAGGTGACGTCTACCAGACGGATGGTGCGGCTCATTTTTCGCCCTCGAAGACTTGCGGCAAGAAGTTTTCCTCGACCCATTTCGTGTGAATCCTGCTCGCCGCCAAATCCGGGTCGTGGGCGAGGGCACGGTGCAGGTCGATGGTCGTGTCGATCCCCTCGACCTTGAAGGCGGCGAGTGGGGTGCGGGCGCGGCTCAGGGCGTGGGCGCGGTCCGTGCCATGCACGATCAGCTTGGCCAGCATCGAATCGTAATAGGGCTGCACCGTGCTGCCCGTGGCGACAAAGCCATCCACCCGGATGCCCGGCCCGCGCGGCGGCTCCCATGTCGTGATCCGTCCCGGTGAGGGGCGAAAATCATGTCGGAACGATTCGGCGTTGATGCGAAACTCGATGGCATGGCCACAGTCGGCAGGGGGTGGGCCGACCGACAGCGCTTCGCCACGTGCGATACGAAATTGTTCGGCCACCAGATCCGCGCCGGTCAGCATCTCGGACACGGGATGCTCGACCTGGATACGCGTGTTCATTTCGATAAAGAAATACTCACGGGTGTCGGCATCAAAGATGAATTCAACCGTTCCGGCACCGCGATAGTTCACACCGGCGGTCAGTCGCAGGGCGCTGTCCTGAATATGCGCGCGTTCCTCTGCGGTGAGGATGGGCGACGGGGCCTCTTCTAGCAATTTCTGGTGCCGGCGCTGCACGGTGCAATCGCGTTCGCCCACATGCACGGCGTGCCCTTTGCCATCGCCAAAGACCTGCACCTCGATATGCCGGACATTCGCGATGAAACGCTCGAGATAGACGGACGCATCCCCGAAGGCCTGCTGCGCCTCGCGGCTGGCCTGTGAGAAGAGCGCCGCGAATTCCGAACGGGAGCGGGCGATTCTCATGCCGC
>JBLRXE010000406.1:0-2609 GCA_047920895.1 Roseovarius sp. | reverse complement strand
ATTTCAGGAACTGGTAGCGTTCCATGTTGCGCTCATACTCGCGGTCCACGTTCATCTGGAAGGCGCGGGGGGTGCCGAATTCGTCGATCATCACCGAGTGGTCGATGACGAGGTCCACGGGATTGAGCGGGTTGATCTGCTGGGCATCACCGCCCAGGGCCACGATGCCGTCGCGCATGGCGGCGAGGTCCACCACCGCCGGCACCCCGGTGAAATCCTGCATCAGCACGCGCGCAGGGCGGTAAGCCAGTTCGCGATTGGCGCGGCCGCCATTCGCCGCCCAGTCGGAGAAGGCGCGGATGTCGTCGAGCGAGACGGTCTTGCCATCCTCAAACCGCAGCATGTTTTCCAGCACCACCTTGAGGGCGGCGGGCAGGCGCGAGAAATCGCCAAGCCCGGCCTCTTCGGCGGCCTTGATCGAGTAATAGGCGATGGTCTGGTCGCCGATGGTGAGGGTCTTGCGGGTCTTGGCGCTGTCTTGTCCGACGCTGATGGGCATGGGCCGTCCTTTCATGGTCGAGGCTGGATCACTTGCCCATGCTTCTGACCGATTTGAAACGCCCGATCAAGAGGGCGGTGGGAATATTTGTATACTATTGCACACAATTGATCGATATTTCAGAAATTCCCCCCCGACTCTCGAAACCTTGATTGGTCATTGCGGGGCATGCGGCCTAGGTATGAGAGGACGCGGATATGGTCTGTTTCAGATGTGGCTTTGCACAGCAAGCGGGAAGACGAACGAGATGCGACAGGTGGCAGCGAGCATATTCGCGGGGCTTTTGTCTCTTTGGGCGGTGCAGGCGGAGGCGGAGGAGCGGCCTGTGGTGGTCGAGCTTTTCACCTCGCAGGGCTGTGCCTCTTGTCCGCCTGCGGATGCGTATTTTCTGGATCTTGCCGCGCGCGAGGATGTGATCGCGTTGTCGCTGCATGTGGATTACTGGGATTACATCGGTTGGGAGGACAGTTTTGGTAGCCCCGACAACAGCGCCCGGCAGCGTGGCTACGCCAAGGCGGGCGAGCGCAAGATGGTTTACACGCCGCAGATGATCATCAACGGCGCCGATCATGTGGTGGGCACGCGGTTCGAGGATGTCGAGGCGTTGATCGCGCGGCACCGGGCGGAGGGGCAGAACGGCATCACCGTTGAGGTGATGCGCGACGAAGCAAGGGTGCGAATCGCGGCGCGGGCCGAGCCTGCGCGCGCCATGCCGCTCCTGGTGCAGCTTGTGCGCTATATTCCCGAGGAAACGGTGGCCATCGAACATGGCGAGAATGCCGGCCGGACCATCACCTATGTCAATATCGTGACCGAGATGACGCCGCTTGCGGTCTGGGACAGCCGCGAGCCGCTCGACCTCGATTTCTCGCTGGCGAGAGAGGACAAGGCCATCGTGCTGTTGCAATATGTGGACTTCGGCACAATCGAGGCGGTCGCGCATCTGCGGTGAGGGCCGGCCCTTGGGCAGAGGTCCTGTTTTGAGTATTTTCAGAACGATGAAATCAACGGGCGGGGATGAACCGCGCGGGTTTATCCGCCTGTATGGCTCATGTGGCGCGAGACGCGGCCATCGACGCTCTGGCGGGAATAGTCGAAATCATGGCCTTTGGGTTTCAGCCGGATGGCGGCGCGAATGGCCTCTTCGAGCGGGATGTCGCTGTTGGGGATGTTGCGCAGGGGCGCGCGCAGGTCGGCCATATCCTCTTGGCCCAAGCACATGTAAAGTTCGCCGGTGCAGGTGAGGCGCACGCGGTTGCAGCTTTCGCAGAAATTATGGGTGAGTGGCGTGATGAAGCCGATTTTCTGGCCGGTTTCCGCGATGCGGACATAGCGGGCGGGGCCGCCCGTGCGCTCGGGCAGGTCGGTCAGGGTGAAGCGCTCGCCGAGGCGGGCGCGCAGGTCCGAGAGTTTCCAGTATTGGCCCAAGCGGTCCTCGTTGCCGATGTCGCCCATCGGCATCACCTCGATGAAGGTGAGGTCCATATCGCGGGAGGCGCACCAATCGGTGAGCGTGAAAAGCTCGTCCTCGTTGAAGCCTTTGAGCGCCACGGTGTTGATCTTGACGCGCAGCCCGGCGTTTTGCGCCGCGTCGATCCCCTTGAGCACCTGGGGCAGGCGGCCCCAACGGGTGATGTCGGCGAATTTCTGGTCATCGAGCGTGTCGAGCGAGATATTCACCCGGCGCACGCCAGCGGCGTAGAGGTCGGCGGCGAAGCGTTCCATCTGGCTGCCGTTGGTGGTGAGGGTCAGTTCCTTGAGCGCGCCCGAGTCCAAATGGCGGGTCATGGCGTCGAAGAAGGTCATGATGCCCTTGCGCACCAGAGGCTCGCCGCCGGTGATGCGCAGTTTCTGCACCCCCATGCGCACGAAGGTCGAGCAGAGGCGGTCCAGTTCCTCGAGCGTGAGCAATTCGCGCTTGGGCAGGAAGGTCATGTTTTCGGACATGCAATACACGCAGCGGAAATCGCAGCGGTCTGTCACGGAGACACGCAGGTAGGAGATGGCGCGCTGGAACGGGTCTATCAGGGGTGCTGTCATGGCACAAATCTAGGCGGGGGCGCGGCGCGGGGCAAGGGACAAGTTGGCCGTTGAAGCAGTGGTTTTGGGG
>JBLRXE010000405.1:0-2612 GCA_047920895.1 Roseovarius sp. | reverse complement strand
CGCGGACCTGCGGATGCGCAGGGTATCGGATCGGCCAGAACCGGCATGGGCCGCCTGAACGCCCCCTGCGAAAATGGCTTGAAACGAACAATATTTCACCGTGAAATCATGATGGAAAATATTTAATGTCAGGGCTGTAACCCACCGGCGTTACGCGCCGTTTGTATCGTAAAGAGTGAAAAGGTTCGCAAGAGGCACATCACAAAAGTGTGGGCGCGCGATTTGCGCGAGGATTATCACGCCAACCGCGTAAGCGGCGTGCTGCTGCTGGAAACCGAAACGGGCCAGATCAGCCTGAATGTGACAGCCCCCACAAAAGAGGCGCGCCATGATGCGCTCTGGCTGGATGCCCTGCGGCAATTGCAGCGTTTGCCAGAGTTTCGCGGCGACGTCACCCGGATCACTCTGGCGGCCTCTGCCCTTGACGGGATGTGCGCAGAGACTTGACGCCGCGCATCCCCGCCGCGACAAGGGCGCGACACCTGCCAGCAGAGGACCGCGCCCATGACCGATGACCGCCTGATCGTAGCCTTGGATGTGCCCAACGCGCTGGAGGGGCTCAAGCTGGCCGAGCGATTGGGCGGCTCGGTCGGGTTCTACAAGATTGGCCTTGGGATGCTCACGGGGGGCGGTCTGGCGCTCGCTAACGAGCTGAAATCCGAACACGGCAAGCGCATCTTCCTTGACATGAAGCTCTTTGACATCGGTGCCACGATCGAGGCGGCGGTGCGGGGGCTGGCACAGTTCGATCTGGATCTTCTGACCGTGCATGGCGATCCGCATGTCGTGCGCGCGGCCAAAGAGGGCGCTTCAGGCAAGCCGATGAAAATCCTCGCGGTGACGATCCTGACCTCGCTCGACCGGGCCGATCTGGATGCCGGGATGATCAAATCGGGCGATCTGCCTGATCTGGTGGCCGAACGCGCGGGCCGTGCCTTTGACGCCGGGGCCGATGGCGTGATTGCCAGCCCGCAAGAGGCGGCGATGATCCGCGCCCTGCCCGAGGCAGCGGGCCGCCTGATCGTCACCCCCGGCGTGCGCCCGACGGGCAGCGCCTTGGGCGATCAAAAACGGGTGGCAACCCCTGCGCAGGCCATCGCCGACGGGGCTGATCACATCGTCGTCGGCCGTCCCATCTGGGCCGCCCCGGACCCGCGTGCGGCAGCCGATGCAATCCAGTCGGAATTGCGCGACGGAGAGGCCCCAGGTCTCTGGCTCGGCTAGTGTAAATGGCCTTCTGAAAATCAATATAATATTTTATATCAATTACTTAGGCGAATTTTTCCGATCTTTCCCACAATCGAACGGCTCTGGGCCCCAACCCTGATCAGAAATCCAGATTGGCGACGTTCAGCGCGTTGTCCTGAATGAATTCGCGGCGCGGTTCGACCACATCGCCCATCAGCTTGGTAAAGAGATCGTCAGCCTCGGCCACATCGTCAATCTTGACCTGTAGAAGCGTGCGCGCCTCGGGGTCGAGCGTGGTTTCCCAGAGCTGGCCGGGGTTCATCTCGCCCAGACCCTTGTAGCGTTGCAGGCTCAGACCCTTTTCACCCTCCTTGAGGATCGCATCAAGCAGGTCGAGCGGGCCGAATATGGCCTGCACGCGGTCCTTGCGGATGAGCGTGGCGCGCTCGCGGTAGATATCGCGGAGCGCCGTCGTCAACTGCGCCAGCTTGCGCGCCTCACCGCCCCGCAACACCGGGCCA
This sequence comes from Roseovarius sp., assembly GCA_047920895.1. Taxonomy (GTDB): domain Bacteria; phylum Pseudomonadota; class Alphaproteobacteria; order Rhodobacterales; family Rhodobacteraceae; genus Roseovarius. Next base: position 903 of record JBLRXE010000405.1, on the reverse strand, counting down.
TCGAGCGTGCGCATTTCCTCGACCCCGCGCACGGTGCGCGACAGGCGCATGCCCTTGTCTTGTGTCGGGCGACCCTGCCAGCCGCGTTCATATTCGTTCGAAATCATGTCGAGCCGGGTCGCCACGGTATCGGCCACGCCTTGCAGGTCACTGTCCACGCGACCGGGCAAGAACGCCTCGGCAATCGCGGCCTGTTCAAGGATGTGGCGGGGATAATGCGTCGGGAACGCCTCCAGGATACGCTTGGCCTGTCGCGCCTCTTCGACCACACGCACAAGGTCAGGACCGGCGATGTCCTCGCCCGAGCCAAGACGCAGGGCGGCATCGGTGGTGCCTTGGGCAATCAGATAATCCTCAAGCCCCGACTGATCCTTTATGTAGACCTCGGACTTGCCACGCGCCACCTTGTAGAGCGGCGGCTGCGCGATATAGAGGTATCCGCCCTCGATCAACGCAGGCATCTGCCGGTAGAAAAAGGTGAGCAGAAGCGTGCGGATATGCGCGCCGTCCACGTCGGCGTCGGTCATGATGACGATCTTGTGGTAACGCAGCTTCTTGATGTCGAATTCATCGCGGCCAATGCCGGTGCCAAGCGCCATCACCAGATTGCCGATTTCCTGAGACCCCAGCATCCGGTCGAACCGCGCGCGTTCAACGTTGAGGATCTTGCCGCGGAGCGGCAGCACCGCCTGCGTGCCCCGATCACGGCCCGTCTGGGCAGAGCCACCCGCGCTGTCCCCCTCGACGAGGAACAATTCGGTCTTGGAGGGGTCCTTGGACGAGCAGTCCTTGAGCTTGCCGGCAAGAAAATTCACATCCATCGGGTTTTTGCGGCGCGTGAGGTCGCGCGCCTTGCGCGCCGCCTCACGGGCATGGGCGGCCTCGATGATCTTGCTCACGATG
>JBLRXE010000404.1:0-2635 GCA_047920895.1 Roseovarius sp. | reverse complement strand
GCGTTGGTTCTTCACCGCGTTCGAGTTTTGCATCGAGCGTGCGGCGCACAATGCCGGGATCGGCTTCTTCGGCATCGCGCAATTGGCGGGCCTCATAGATAGCCTTGCGCGTTAGCCCCAGCTCTGACGCTGTCGCTGCACCGTTCCCATCGGAAACGGTCCATTGATTTCCACGGTTGCTCGTGGGGCTGGCCACCTCACCCCGCGCTTGCGCAGCATCATACTCATCCGCCAGGCGCCGTTTCGCGGCAGCCTCAATTTCCAACGCGTCAGCCTGCGCACGGTGGGCGGCGGTAATGAGATCATCATGCGCGGCCTTTGCGCGGCTCAGGCGGGCAGCGCGCTTGGCGGCGTCGAAGGCCATCCCTGCGCATTCTCGAGCCTCGAGCACCTCCGCGGCGGTCTTGGCGCCTGACAGCATCATTGCGGCGCGATCAATCAGGCCGGGAAGACCCTCGATCAACTGTGGAATGGGGGCCAGCACTGTCATGCTGCATCCCCATTCGGCTCAAGCGTCACCTTCAGGGTGCCGGGACGCACCGTGCGGGCGGGCTCGAACCCCTCGCGGATTGCGTCGGGCCAGGCCGTGTATTTCCGCTCAGGGACCTTGATGATGATGTCGACATACTGCTCTGGCTTGTCCTTTGCCGTGCGAATGCGCTCAACCATTACGGCCAGCTTGTCCTGGTCCCAGTCGACCCGCTTGGGCAGGTCGGCGATCACGGTGTAATCGCCATCGACGATGCGTATGGTGCCGGTGTCCTTGCCGCAGGCGCGGCGGGCCTCAGCGGCGCGGGTGGCGTAACGCACGTCAAGGGCGCTGCTAAATTTGGCGCTGGCGGCCTTCAGCTGCTTGCCCGCACGGTCCAGTTCGCCTTGCAGCGCGGCCAACAGCTGGACCGGCAGCTGCGCCAGCTCGCCCGTGGGCAGGTTCAGCATGTCATTGATGCTGGGGATGTTCTCAGGATAGGGCATGGAGGGTCTCCTTTCGAAAAAACGGTCAGGCAGCCGCAAGCAGCCGCACGAGGGATTTGGATTTCGGTTCACGGGGTTTGGGGCGGGCGATCGCGAGATAATCGAAACGGTCGGTCGCCATACGCACTTGCACGAGATGTACGAGGCCTTGCTGCGCCGCTCGAAAGGCCGCATCCGCAAGCGCACGCAGCGCACGACGTTCCTTGACGGACAGGCCGCCCAGTTCGGTTTCCGTATCGACGACCAGAAAGCCGCGATAATAGACCAGCGCCTCACCGGGCTCGGCTTGCGCAACCCAGGCGCAGAAAGCGATATCGGTTATTTCAGCGTCGGGGATCGCATCATGGGCGACCCGCATGACGGACGAGGAGTTGCGCCGTGCCATGATCATCGCGCCGCCCGCAGCTGCACGCTCTGGGTGGTGCTCTCGCAGCGCCGGCTGTTTTCATAGGCCTCAACATCCTCGAGCCGATAAACCACCCGCCCGCCGATCTTGAGGAATGCCGGCCCCTCGCCCGTCCAGCGCCAGCGCTCAAGTGTGCGTGGGCTGATCTGCCAGCGGTTTGCGAGCCGGGCCTGGTTCAGGAACTGTTCTGCCATCGATCTCTCCAGTGCTTCGGTGCTGGAGAGGTGATGCCAGTTTCTTTGTATGCGTTCGTCTCACAAGTGGGATGCACCTGAACTTTTTTATCGTGTTGATTTCATGGCAGAAGCCGCGCACCGGTCAGGCGCGCATACCAGATGCAAACAAGCGCAGACCGGATGCAGACGAGATGCATACGAATCGCACCGCGCCCCTGACGACGAGGCCCGAATCAAAAAGCCCGCCAGAGCGGCGGGCAGGAGCAGGAGAGACGTGGCGGGTCGTATCAGCGGATGGCGATAAGCCAGATGACGAATGCTGGGTCGAGGTGATACCACCCACGGCGCCCGACCGTCTTGCGCAGCAACCGGCTCCAGTAGGGCTTGCGGCTGAACAGGCCGCTGAGGCGATGCGCGGCGCTGCCAACGGATTTCAGGATGTCGAGGTAGTGCTGATCCGGTGCCCCGGCCCGGGTCTGCGCGACCATGAACGCAAGCGCGCGCGCCTGCGACATGGTGAAGGCAAACTCCGTCCCATCAAAGACGAACAGCCTGTAATCGAACGCTTGCCGCTGCTCTGCAGGTGTACCCGCCAATTCGCGTTCCAGCGCCTCGGCATGTTCCCGGCGCACGAGAAGATCGACGAGCGAAACGCTGATGCCGCCGTCGCAACGCAGCGTCACCATTTTGTCCCCGGAGAGGAACAGCTGTCCGACCTGCCCCTCCCCATCGCGGACCAGGCGGAAAGCATCCCGCAGGGGCAGTTCTGCAAGCCCGGTAAGGACCTTCTCCTCGATCGGTACCCAGAAGGGCTCTCCCTCCGCCGTCAGCTCCTGCGCCGAGACAACTGCGGCGCGAGCGACAATGCGCACGCAGAGCTTCAGCTTGCCGTTGAATACCAGGAAACGGATGTCGGCAGCTGATATGTCCCAGCGATCGGCAAGTTCGGCCAGCTCATACGAATCCCGATCAATCAGCACGCGAATCCCCATTCCCCATGTTCTTCTTTTGTTTTATTGCGTTGACAAGCATCCGGCAATCTTGTTTTTTCCACAGATACATCAACAGGAGGATGCAC
>JBLRXE010000403.1:0-2640 GCA_047920895.1 Roseovarius sp. | reverse complement strand
CAATGGCAAGCCTGTGGAAGATCGTGCAAACGATCCTGCGCTATCCGACCCCGTTTTCGATCTATGCCGTCATACCCCGACACGCCGTCGGCACATCTTGTCTGTCTGCCCGCGCGCAGCGGGCCACTCGGTTAGGGCAATACAATTGCCTTGGACTTTCGCGGGTTAACGCCCTTCCCGTCCGCATCAAACTTCGGACTCGCCCAAGGGCAGCATAAAAGGGACTTCAAACCATGGTCCAATTGGTCAAACTTGTCGGAAAACTCGACCCGCACCTAAAAACTGCGTTGGAAAACGCGGTGGGCGAAGCGGTGAAACGCAAAACGCCAACAGTCGAGGTGGCCCATTGGGTTCATCATGTCGTTTTTGACACCTCCGCAGAGCTACAGGCGCATCTTGAAGGGCAGGGGGTTGATATGACCACCCTGCAACGAGATTTGGAAGCCCAGATGCCCTATGGCAGTGCAAGCCATGAAATCCGGCCCACAATTTCAGGCTCTGTTGCCAAGCTGATCGAAGAGGCATGGCTGGTGGCATCGGTTGAACTGGGACATGGCGCGATCTTGCCGGAAGTTCTGCTGCTGGCATTGTTGCAACCCAATGCGTTGGGGGTTCGCAGTCAAAGCGTGACTGCATTGGGCGGCCTATCGACCGACAAGCTGCGCGCCTTTGCGGCGGAGCGTGGCAAGGGTATTGTGGCCAGCAGTGTTGCCGGTGGCGCAATGGCGCATCGGGGGGCGGGGGGCACTTCTGACCAGGGCGCGCTGGCGCGATTTACCATCAATCTGACTCAAGCGGCCCGCGACGGTACGTTGGACCCTGTTCTGGGGCGCACAGAGGAAATCTCCAAGAGTTTGGACGTGTTGCTGCGCAAACGACAGAATAACCCGATCCTTTTGGGGCAACCGGGTGTCGGCAAAACGGCGATTGTCGAAGGACTGGCGCAAAAGATTGTCGCGGGCGATGTGCCCGAACAACTTAAAGGGGCCGAACTTCTCAGCCTCGATATGGGACTGCTTCAGGCCGGAGCGAGTGTGAAAGGTGAATTTGAAGAGCGGCTCAAGAACGTGCTGGCAGAGGTCAAATCCTCAGAAACGCCTATTCTGATGTTCATTGACGAAGCGCATACCATGATTGGCGCGGGCGGGGCCGAAGGGCAGAACGATGCCGCAAACCTTCTTAAACCTGCATTGGCGCGTGGCGAGTTTCGCACTGTCGCCGCGACAACCTATGCCGAGTATAAGAAGTATTTCGAGAAAGACCCCGCATTGTCGCGGCGGTTCCAGCCCATCAATGTGGATGAACCCAAGCCAGATGTTGCTGTAAATATTCTGCGCGCAGTGGCAGACAACCTGTCTGTCCATCACAAGGTTCTGGTGCAGGAAGAGGCGATCAAGGCGGCAGTGGCCCTGTCGGTCCGCTTCATGCCCGCGCGCCGTTTGCCCGACAAGGCGATCAGCCTGATGGACACCGCCTGCGCCCGAGTTGCGTTGTCCCAGCATAGCCGCCCCCAACGGATCGAGTTTCTTGAAGAGCAGTTGCGCTTTGCCGAGGCGGAGATGGACTCTGCGGTAAAGGATGCCAGACAGTTCGGACGCGGCAAATTCGAAGACACTGACATGGCAAGCAAAATCGGGGAATTGAAAGCCGATCTTGACCGCCGCACCGCGACATGGACTGCTGAAATGGGCCTGCTGGAAGCGCGCCTTGCTGCCGCGCGCGACGCATTGGAGGATGAAGGGGACAGGTTGGATGCCCATGTCATCGAGCCAGAGCAAAAAGATGAATATGTCTACCCGTGGGTCACGGCAGCGACGATTGCAGATGTCGTATCGGATTGGACAGGCGTGCCTGTCAGCGCATTGGAAAGCAGCGAGGCGCAGCACCTGCTGACGCTGGAGGCGACGTTGAAAGAAAGGGTCATCGGTCAGGATGACGCCATTGCAACCATCGCACGCGCCCTGAAAATCAGTCGCGCCGGCCTGACGGACATCCGCAAGCCTATCGGTGTGTTTTTGCTCTGCGGGCCTTCGGGCGTGGGCAAGACCGAAACCGCGCTGGCCATCGCCGAGCAGGTGTTCGGCGGCGAAGACGCGATCACCACCATCAATATGACGGAATTCAAAGAGGCACATAAATCCTCTATGTTGCTTGGGGCGGCTGCGGGGTATGTGGGCTACGGCAAGGGCGGTGTGCTGACAGAGGCGATACGCCGGAAACCCTACAGCGTCTTGTTGCTGGACGAGATGGAAAAGGCGCATCCCGCTATTCATGACATCTTTTTCCAGATTTTTGACAAGGGAAACATCAGCGACAGCGAAGGCCAGAACGTCGATTTCAGCAATACGATCATCATCATGACATCAAATGCGGGGGGCGAAGAGATCCGAGATTTCATCGACAGCCGCGACGATCATCCGACATCTGATGCGTTGACAGCTTTCCTGCGACCCACGTTGCTGAACCATTTCAGCCCCGCCTTCATCGGGCGGACCGAAGTGATTGCTTATCGCCCGTTAACTGGCGAAATGAGCGGTAAACTGACAGCTATTCACCTGAACCGGATAAAGAAGCGTATTTCCAAGCAATACGGCGCCGAATTCGGCTGGGACCAAAGCTTTGTCGATTATGTGGTTGCCG
>JBLRXE010000402.1:0-2645 GCA_047920895.1 Roseovarius sp. | reverse complement strand
ACCCGCCGCATGCACCACGATGTCGGGCGCGCCGAATGGTTCAGCCGCGCGCCGCGCGAGATCCGCAAGGCTATCCCGATCCGCCAGATCCTGCGCGATCACGGCACCGTTTGCACCCACCTCGGCCTGCCAGCCCGCCAGCGCATCGGCGCGGCGGGCCACGCCCACCACGCGCGCGCCGTGCTGTGCCAGCACCGTCGCCGCGCGCCGCCCAAGACCGGCGCTTGCGCCTGTCACCAGCGCCACGCGGCCCGCGACGTCAAAGAGCCCCCGGTCAGCCATTGGCGGTCAGGTCAAAGGTTTCGTCCGGGAAATACTTGCGCAGGCGAATGTCGGCGGTGCGCGCATGCCCCTCCATCCCTTCCAGCCGTGAAATGCGCGCGGTGGCCTCGGCCACGGGCTTGGCCCCTTCACGGGTGGCGCGCTGCCATGTCACGATCTTCATGTATTTATGCACGCTGAGGCCGCCGGTGTAATTGGCCGCCCCAGAGGTGGGCAGCACATGGTTGGTGCCCGATGCCTTGTCGCCAAAGGCAACGGTGGTTTCCTCGCCCAGGAACAAGGAGCCGTAACAGGTCAGCCGCCCCAGCCACCAATCCAGATCCTCGGCCTGCACCGTCAGATGCTCGGGCGCGTAATCATCGGAGGTGGCCGCCATTTCCTCGCGGTCCGCACAAACAATCACCTCGGCATAGTCGCGCCATGCGGCGGCGGCGTTGTCGCGGTTCACCTCTGGCAGATCGGCGATCAGGTCAGGCACAAGGCGCATGACCTCTTCCGCCAACGGGCGATTGTCCGTCACCAGCCAGACGGGTGAATTATAGCCATGCTCGGCCTGTCCCACGAGGTCGGTCGCCACGACCATCGGATCAGCACTCGCATCCGCCAGAATGAGGCTGTCGGTCGGGCCTGCGATCATGTCGATGCCGACGCGACCAAAGAGGATGCGCTTGGCCTCGGCCACGAATTGATTGCCGGGACCGACAAGGATATTTGCGGGTGGCAGGCCAAAGAGGCCGAATGTCATCGCCGCCACGCCCTGCACGCCGCCCATCGCCATGATCACATCGGCCCCGCAGATATGCGCCGCATAGATGATCGCCGGGGCCACGCCTACGCCGGGGCGGGGCGGCGAACAGGCCACGATATGCTGACACCCCGCCACCTTGGCGGTGGTCACGGTCATGATGGCGCTGGCGATATGGCTATAGCGCCCGCCCGGCACATAGCAGCCCGCCGCGCGCACGGGGATGCTCTTTTGTCCCGCAATCAGCCCCGGCACCACTTCGACCTCGATGTCGCGCAGCGTCTCGCGCTGAGCTTGGGCAAAGCGGCGCACATTGGCATGGGCAAACTCGATATCGCGCTTGAGCTTGTCCGGTACCAGATCGGCGGCTGCGGCGATTTCCGCAGGTGTCAGGATGATGTTGCCCTCGTAGCGGTCGAACTTGGCCGCATAGTCCAGCGCCACCTTGTCGCCCCCCGCCTCGATATCGGCCAGAATCCCCTGCACGGTCTCATGCACATCGCCGGCGTGCGAGGTTGAGGTGAGGGTTGCTTTCTTCAGGTAGTCTCGGGTCATTGGAACGTCCTATCTGTAGATTTCCGGGAGCATCGTGGTCGAGATCGCCGGGACATAGGCAATCAGCAGCACCACAATCAGCATGAAGAACACGAAGGGCACCGCCCGCCACGCGATCCGCAGGATGGATTCGCCGGTGATGCCCGACACGACAAAGAGATTGAGACCAAGGGGCGGCGTGATGAAGCCCACCCCCAGCGCGGTGATCATCATCACGCAGAACTGGATTTCATTCATGCCGATATTGTCGGCCAGCGGTTTAAGGATTGGGGCGAGGATGACGATATTGGGCGTCGTTTCCATCACGCAGCCCGCCGCGATGAGGATCAGGATCATCAACAGGATCAACACAGCCGGTTCATCCGTCAACCCGGTCACAGCGGTGACAAAGCCCTGCGGCACGCCCATGATCGCCAGCGCCTGCGCCAGCGGCAGCGAGAAGGCGATGATCGGCAGGATCACCCCGTTGACCTTGGCCGAACTGATGAGCATGGCCGGAAAATCCGCCAGCTTGAGCGTGCCAAGGATGAAGCCAAGGATCACTGTTACGATGACTGCTGTGGCCCCCGCCTCGGTCGGGGTCAATTGACCGGAGAAAATGCCGTAGAAAATGACGCCCGGCACGATAAAGGCATACCAGCCAGACGCCAGCGCGCGGCCCAGATTGGCGAAATACTCACCAAATCCCACATTGCCGCCGCCCTCATAGCCATAGATGCGGTTGACCACGATATTGGTGATCAGGATCGACAAGAGAATGAGCGACCCCGGAATAACCGCTGCGACAAAGAGCGTCGAGGCGGAAATGCCCAGCACAAGGCCGATCACGATATAGGCGATGGACGGGGGGATCAGGATGCCGGTGCAGGCCCCCGCCGCCACCAGCGCGCAGGCATAGGGGCGCGGATAACCCGATTCCACCAGCCGGCCGATGGTCATCCGCCCCACCGCCGCCGCCCCCGCATCGCCCAGCAGTTCCAGCAGGTCCGCGAGGAAATCCCGGTCGACCGGGGATCGGTAGGGAAAGCGCGCCAGCGTGTCCTCGGTCACCGCGAGGATCGAG
>JBLRXE010000401.1:0-2652 GCA_047920895.1 Roseovarius sp. | reverse complement strand
TGCCGGCGCGCGGTTCGACGGCATGGCCATCCACCGCCACAAGCCGGCCCTCGATCATGCCCGTGTCGATCCAGAACACGGTCGCCGCTGCGGCGTTGATGATGCGAAGCCTGACGCGCCCCCCCTTCTCGACCGTGACAACCTCGGGGTCGGACAGGGTTCGGTCGTTGGCAAGGTAGGCATCAAAGTCGATGTCGTTGAGATCCATCTCCATGCCCTGCATGCCGGGCATCTCGCCCGTGCCGGACATGGCCGCGTGACCGCCGCCCATGATCTTGCTCATCATGCCGCCACCCGAGCCATGGCCCATCGCGCTGTGATCCATTGCGCCATGGCCGCCGCCATGATCCATGTTGGACATCAACTCGTCGGGGGAGGTGAACGAAAAGTCCTGAAGGATCAGCACCACCTCCTGCCGGTCTGCCGCTTGATCCTCGGCGGAGCGAACAATGAGCGGCGCGGCGAGAAGCTGCATTTCCTGCACGGGAAAGTGGCTGTGCATCCAGTGCGTGCCGGCCACCGGCGCGAAATCAAACTCCCGCGCCTCGCCCGATCGCAAGGCAGGCAGCGGCGCATTCGGAACCCCGTCCTGCGCGTTGGGCGGGATCTGCCCGTGCCAGTGAATGATGGTCTCGACGTCAAGCGCATTCTCAAGGCGGACGTTGAACCGTTCGCCCGGCTCCAGGATAAGCCCTTGAGCCCCAAGTGCATTTTCCAGCCCAAAGACATTTGCCGCCCGGCCATTGATGTCGAGCGTGCGGCTGGTGGCGCGAAGTGTTTGCTGTTGACTTGCCGCTTGCGCCCGCACCCCGGCAGGCATGGCCAGTGCGGTCAGTGATGCGGCGGTTGTCGCCATGAATCGGCGGCGCGTGTAGGTCATGGTCATATGATAAGCTCCTGTTTGCCGACGTGCATGCCGGCCATCGGTTGCCCCGGCACACAGACCGGGGCGGTGATTTTCTCAGGAGTGGTCCTTGGGGGGTCTGAGGTTCGGAGACGCGGCAAGGCCACGGCTCATTTGCCCGACCGGGACGGTATGAGACGCGCAACCGCACAGCGGCGCGGCAAGTGGGCTGGCGACAGGCCCTTGCAGCGCCATCATGCAGGGCATGACGCATGACCCGCATGTCGCTTGCAGGGCGTGGTCGGGGCCAGTGCTGTCGGTGCAACAGTCTGCACGCTGCATATCGGCGTGTTCCTGCGGGGCATGTGCGGCAAAATGCGCTGCTTGGATAACCGAATCATGCCCTTGCAGCACAGGCACAAGCGCAAACATCGTGACAAGCGTTGTCACGACTGCGAGCCTCCAGAAACTGCTGGCGCTGAGACATCTCATAGCCGCAATATAGGTGCACCGCTGTCCGTCGTCCAGACCGGGACGGGAGCCTTGGCGCCCAGTCAAAGGCCCGAGACTGTGCGGCACATGATCGCGGCGCCGCATTTTCGGCGAATGCCCCCGCCGATCTCGGGTGCCGTCACACAGAGGGTCAGGCCCGATGCAGCCTCATGCCCGGCGCGCAGACCTGATCCTCCGGCGATTGGCCGCAGGATCCTTGTTTCGGGGGCTTGACCTTCCTGCAACTGGAATCCCCATATCTCCAAACGCTGCCACCGCGAAGGTCGGCGCTGGCATTTGATCCGCATCATTCCGGATGTGATGCTCCCGGGGTATTCGACTGAAACGGAATCGTGAAAGGAAGCTTGCTGTTGACTGCGCGACACCGACAAATCCGGGTTCTGCCCAACGCGTTTGGCTGGCTTGTGCGGGTCGTCGTGCTCTGTGTGCTTGTCGCGATGATCAGCGTTTCCGCCGCAACTGCGCATCAGGCAGAGACCGAGGCTGCGTCACCTGTCGCCGCGCAAACCTCGGGTATCGCCCCCTTGGAAGGGTGCTGCCATGCGGCGGACCCGACGCCGCCGCATGCCGATTGCGCCCCGTCCGTCTGTTGCAGTCTGGTGGGGTTGTCGGGAACTGGCGGGCGCGACATGCCGCCGCCCCATGCGTTGCCATGGCCCCATTGCGGCCCTTTGGCCCTCCTGAGCCGGTTTCACGCGCCGATCCTGCACCCTCCCATCGCCATCTGACCCACCGGCAACCGGCGTTCTGCACAGGACGCCTTGTCCGGCCTTGCACCGCGCAGGTCGGCGTCCATTACGAATCAGGATGATGCAACATGACACCCAAAGCCAAGACACGGCACGATGACGTGACCGCTACACTCACCATCCCGGGGATGGGCAGCGATCACTGCGCGGGGCTCGTGGCGGACTCGATCCGCCGACTGCCAGGGATCGAGAAACTCGACACCAATATCGCCAATCACCGGGTCCGCGTGTCCTTTGACGCGGGCCTGACCAACACGCAGGCGATCCGCGCCGCCATCGAGCGCGCGGGCTACGAGGTGGACGCGCCCGCCCAGGGCCAGGCGCCGGACCACGCCAGCGATGCCGCCTCGGAGGACCGCTATCTTGCCCGCGCCTGGAACCGGCTGTGGATCGCCGCCATCCCGACCACGTTGATCATGCTCCTGATGGGGCCGCACATGTTCTGGCAGCCCATCCCCGGCTACCTCCTGATCATTGCTGTGCTCGCCTTCCCGGTCATCTTTCTCTACGGCGGTGCCGCCACTCACAAGGCCTCCTGGCGTTCGC
>JBLRXE010000400.1:0-2654 GCA_047920895.1 Roseovarius sp. | reverse complement strand
GTGCCGGTGCGCCGCGCGGCAAGGGCGCGCGCGCCGAAATTGGGAGAATAGCCAAGGGTTGCGACAGCACTCAGAACCCGGTCGCGCGTCGCCGTCTGCACCTGCGCGGGCGCGTTGAGACAGCGCGAGACGGTGGCGGTAGAGACCCCCGCCACCCGCGCGACATCGGCCAGCGTGGGCAGGTTGAGAGCATTGTCTGAGAGGCGTCGATTCATCCTGTGGCCCGAAGCATTTGTGGTGGACTCTGCCCGTCTGTAACGGAATCTGAAAAATATAACAGCTTGCCTGAAAATATGTAAGCGCTTACATTTCTCTCGAATCGCCGATAAATCCGGCGAGAGGGAGGGCCGCATGTTCCTGTTTGCCGCACTGATCCTGTTTGGCGTCTTTGGCGTGAATGTCGCGATGGGGGCCTTTGGCAATGCCGCGTTCCTGACGGGTGTGGGTGAAATGCTGCTGCTGTCAGCGGCGGTCGTGACCTTTGTCGTCGCCACGTTGAGGAGCGAGGCGGCGCGAAAGCGCGAAAAATAAACAAATCTCAGGGAGGAGATACGAATGAGCGACGAAATCAAAGAGCTGGCGTCGGAAGAGCGGCGCAATTTCCTGAAACTGGCCACCACCGGCAGTTTTACCGCGGCGGTTGTCGCGGCGGCGGCGGGCACGCTCTGGTCGTCCGAGGCGAGCGCCCAGACCGCCAATGAAGAGCGCGAGCGCGAGGCGGCGGCAGAACATGTGATGACGCTGGCCACGGAATATGTGGTGGGCACCACGCGCAGCTATCCGATGATGCAGCTTGACGTGAAAGAGAACCTGCAAAACGCCTCGAACGGCAAGATTTACGTCAAGCTGGCCCCCGGTGGACAGTTGGGCGTGGGATCGGCGCTGGCGCAAAAGGAGCAGGGCGGCACGATCAATGCCGGGCAATTCTCGCTCTCGAACTTTGCCCCCTTTGCCCCGGCGGTGGACCTGATCAACATGCCCTATTTCTGCGGGGCCAATCAGCGCTTCGTCAACCTTGTCACCTCGGACATCTGGAAGGCCGAGGTGAATGCGCTGGTCGAGGCGCGCGGTTTCAAGCCGATGTTCTATTTCTGCATCGACCCGCGTGTGATGGCGGTGCGCAAGGGCGGCGGCGGGCCGATCATGACCCCGGCGGATTTGCAGGGGGTCAAGTTCCGGGTGCCCGGTTCGCAGATGCTGCAACAGTTCTATCGCATGGGCGGCGCCAATCCGACGCCCGTAGCATGGGGTGAGACCCCGTCGGCGATCAAACAGGGCGTGGCCGATGCGCTCGACCCGGCGGTGGGCGCGCTCTATGCCTTTGGCTTCAAGGATATTCTGAGCCACGTCACCTTTACCCAAGCGGTGCCGGACAGCCAGACCTATGCCTGCAACCTCGAATGGTACAACACCCTGCCCGCCGATGTGCAGGAGGCGATTGAATGGGCCTCTGAAATGAGCTTCCATCAGAACCTCGCCAAGGTGCCGTCGTCGCGCAGCTTTGCCATGGCAGAGATGGCCAAGTCGGGCGTGGAATTCCATTCGCTGAACGCCGATCAACTAGCGGAATGGCAGGATACGGTGGGCTATCAGCGCACGGAGTGGGACAGCTTCAAGACCGAATTGGCCGGGTCGATGGAGACCTTTGACAAGCTGGTCGAGGCGGCGGGCACCCAAGGCAAATACTACGTCCACGACGCTTGAAGCCGGGAACACCGGGCGCGCGCCCAAGGCCGCGCCCGGCCTTTGCAAGGACGCTAACAGAGCGAACAGGGCAGCGCCGCGCGCCCTGATCCCGAGAGGTTTGACATGCTCAGCACACTGGACCGCAATCTGGAGCGATGGGCGCTTCTGATTTTTTACATGATGCTGGTCGTCACCATGGCGATCGAGGTGATCCGGCGCGAGGTTTTTTCCTATTCCTCGGTCTGGGGCGAAGAGATCGTGCGCTATGCCTTTATCTACCTTGCGTGGATCGGGGCGGCGGCGGCGGTGCGCGAGCGCGCCCATATCCGCATCGACGTGATCATGCATTATCTGGGGCCACGCATGAAGGCGGCTCTCTATATCCTCGGCGATCTGGTGATGGCGGCGGTGGCGGTGGTGGCGCTCTACTGGTCGTGGGAGACGGTGCTGGTGTCGGCCAAGTTCGGCTCGGTCAGTGCCGGATTGCGGGTGTCGATGGTGTGGTTCCTCCTCGCGGTGCCGGTGGGCTTTGGCCTCATGCTCTTGCGCCTCGTGCAATCGTTTCTGCGCGATTTGCGCGCCCTTCGTGACGGCACGCCCGTTCACGAAGGCAACCAATTGTTTGATTGAGGGGCGCGCGCCATGTGGAATACATTCGCGCAGACCGTCGATCTGGGTTGGGATTTCTACGGGCCGGTGATCCTCTTTGTGGTGCTGGTGGCACTGGCCGTGCCGGTCTGGGCGGCCATCGGATCGGCGGCGATTGTCATGCTGCTATGGTCGGGCGCGCTCCCGCTCAGCCTTGTGGGCGAGAGCCTCTTTGACGGGATCGACGCCTTTGCGCTCACGGCTGTGCCGCTGTTTATCCTCACCGGCGACGTGCTGGTGCGTACCGGGCTCAGTCGCAAGTTTCTCGACGTGGCGGAAGCACTGACGCAATTCGCCAAGGGCGGTTTCGGCTCTGCCAC
>JBLRXE010000399.1:0-2664 GCA_047920895.1 Roseovarius sp. | reverse complement strand
ATTGGGCGCGGATAAGAGGGCCATTTCTTGATTGGACTGGAGGATGGGGGCTGAAGCGAGACTGGAAGATTATACATGGCCACAGCCCTGCAATCCGGGAAGTTTCAGATTTGGAAAAGTTCATTGCAAAAGCGGATTGCGTCACGTCACATGGACGCCTTTGCCTGGACGCTGGCAGTGCAACAGACCTGCCCCAGATCGCATGGGCAGAATTCCATCAGGGGCGTTATCGGATTGGATTGGCCGCGCCTTCGATCAAGAGGCCCTATACCATATGAGTTCTGGAGTGTTTTTGTGCTTTATCCGATCACTTGGGCCATGGCAGTGTTGACTTTCCCAAACGCGCTGAAAAAATCATGGTCATAAATAAGAGGAATACGGCAATGCCACTGAGCAACAACGCCCAGGCGCTCCTGATGGTTCTCATAGGTTATCTCGACAAGGCACGTCCTGGTCACCCCCAAACCTATCCAACTTACCGCCAAGTTGCTGCTGACCTTGGTTTCCACAATATCACCATGCCGATTGGTCGATTTCTGCAACCAAGGGGCCTTGATGAGTTGGCAGAGTGGACAAAGGCAAACAATATTCCAGCCATTACTGGTTTGATTGTTCTTCAGGACGAGCGTGTGCCCGGCCTTGGCTACTTCGAGCTTTATGGCAAAGCAAACTCACCAGACATGTATGACTGGTGGGCAGAAGAGATCAAGAAAAGTAAAACTCACGATTGGGATGTTCATCTCGGGCGATAGGGGGCATAGTCGTGTTACAGTGCCATCTCGCATCAGCCTCGCATGACATGACGAGTGTATATGTGTCTGTTGCCGACCATCAAAGGGGTCGCGGCAGGTTGGGAGCCGACGGTCGATATCTATCTCAACCGCGTGCCCAAGGCCCGCATTCTCGACGCCGTGCGCGCGGCCAAAGGCGAGGGGACAGCCCAGCTTCTCGATCACCTCAAGAAGGGCGAGATGGCCAGCGAGGCCGAGCGGCTGCTCAAGGGTTCCGGCTGGTTGCCCGAGGTCCTGCGTCGCGCTGATCTGGTGGCGCTGGTGGGTGAAGATGGCGCGCAAGGGCAGGGGGCGAGTATGATTCTGAGGACTTGGAAAGCGTCAGTGATGCTGACCTTCCGACTTTCCTCTCCGAGTATATGCCGGATGCATCTGCGGCCAAGATGGCTGCGGAATAGGCAAAGCCAGCCGAGGGCGGGGGAAATCCGCCCTCATTTTTCCTATATTATAACAGTATCAACAGGATGCGGTGCAATCCGCGCATTCGGGATGAGGAAACATGTCTGCCATAACCATCATCGACACTGCCCTCCTTGGGCGGGTCGAGTAGCCGATCACGAGAATATCGGACAGCACGAGTTCATCCTCTCCCAGTGATGCGTCCGTGTGCTGGCTGACCGTGATCGCTGGCAGCGGCGCGTCGCCAAGATCGATGCGGAAAACCGCGACGTCGAGATCATCGGGATTAAAATAGGGACCGTCGACAATCGCCAGTCGGCGTGGTGGGGCAGTCTTGCCACCAGCTTCTTCACTGAGAAGAGCCGACTTTGTCGTCGCACCCCCCTTGATCTTGGCTCCTTCGATCACATGCCAAGCTGTAACGAAAATTCCCTGGCCAATGTGAAACGCCGAACCGATCCCCTCGTCCCCATTTCCATCAATGATGGTGACGAACGCCACAGCTCCCGTCACGCTGGTGCGGCGTATCGTTCAGCCCAGAAGCTTCAACAGGGCGTCGCGCTGCGCTGCGTGCTTTATGGCGTTGTCGCGCTTCAGCTTGTTCAGGTTGAGGAGTTTCCACTGCACGGCTGGCAGGTAAGCTGCCTGCGACCGGTCAATGGCCGTAAAGTCAGGCTCCCCGTCGTGAAGTGTCAGAAGGAACTGCCTCGCTTTGTCGTCGAGCCGCGATTGCACATCGGCGATCAATCTCTGCCGCGTCGCCAGAAGCGTGTCGAGAGGGACGGGTGTTCTGGTCATGCCCTCGAACTCCCGCGCGTAGGGGTGCTCGAGATCGATCAGGTTCGGATCGAGAAGCTCATGCACCGGACGGGGTGAACTGGCGACATAGATCAGAAATGTGTGGAACAAGTCCTGCGTCAGGCCCTCGTTTTCGTAAAGGAGCGTTACGTCATAGAGATCCCGGGGGTGCTGCCGGTCCAGGGCAGCGTGCAGTTTGCCTGCGAACAGATCCTCGAAAGAGACGATCTGCATTTCGGCAAAGCCATAGGCATCTTCCACAGCGGTTGAGACGGTCCGGATTTCCGGGTCGTGGACCACGCCCCGGGTCACGGGTGAAGTTTCAATCTTGATCTCGGCATTGCCGAGGCGCGCCAGCAGCCGTGTGGCGCCGCCGCCGCCCCCTTGGATGCGCTGAGATTTCGCGCCGCGGATACCGGCCTCGATGGAAGCTGCGATGCGGTCCATTGCAGCATTGATCTCGTTCAGGCTTTCGGCGCGTTCCTTTATCGGCAGGTAGGTCAGGTCGATATCGACCGACAACCGCGGCAGGTCTCGGTAGAACAGGTTGATGGCTGTCCCGCCTTTGAGCGCGAAGACGTTTTCGTCCGCGACATGGAGCAGGACGCGCACCAGAAGCGCGACTTGGGCTTCATAGGTCTCACGCGCCATTGCCGGCCTCCGGTTTCACGAAATC
>JBLRXE010000398.1:0-2699 GCA_047920895.1 Roseovarius sp. | reverse complement strand
ATGCGCATCTTCTTTATGGCAACTGGGTCAATCAGATCTATCAGACGACACCCTTCGATATGCGTATCATCGGCTGTTGATGTCCTGATCTTCCGCGCCCTTGGTTTGCAGAACAGCCATGCCGCTCAGGCACGGCAAGAGATTTTTGCGGCGCACATGCCCTGCCCCCGCAAATTTGCCGGCTGAGATCGCAGGCGCGCGCGCCGCCACCCCACACCGGATTGCGCCCCGCCGATGGAGCGGCCATACTGGTCAAAACATCCGCGAGAGGCCCCATGGACCTGCCCTTTGACGGCGCGATCAGCGCCTTTTTCGAAACCGAAGCCCCCGACGCGATCCGCAAGGAAATCCGCCGCGCCGACAAGAATGACATTCTGGGTGGCACGTTCCCCTATTCAGAGGAACTGCCCAAAAAAACCTATGAGAAAGATCTTGCACATCTGCAAATCGAACTGGTCAAGCTCCAGCATTGGGCCAGAGAGAGCGGCGCGCGGATTGCCATCGTATTCGAGGGACGAGATGCCGCCGGCAAGGGTGGCACGATCACCCGGTTCACGCAAAACCTCAACCCGCGCGGCGCGCGGGTGGTGGCGCTCAACAAGCCTTCGGATGTCGAAGCAACGCAATGGTATTTTCAACGCTATGTCAGCCATCTGCCCGCCGGCGGCGAAATCGTGTTTTTTGACCGAAGCTGGTATAACCGCGCGGTGGTGGAAAAGGTGTTCGGCTTCTGCACCGACCCGCAGCGCGAGCATTTCTTTGCACAGGTGCCGGATTTCGAGCGGATGATCGTCGATGAGGGCATCCATCTTTTCAAGATCTGGCTGAACGTCGGTCGTGCCGAACAACTCCGCCGCTTTCTCAGCCGCGAGCGAGACCCGCTCAAGCAATGGAAACTGAGCTGGATTGACGTTGAGGGGCTCAAGAAATGGGACAGCTACACCGCCGCAATCTCCGAGACCCTGACCCGCAGCCACAGCCACCATGCCCCATGGACGGTAATCCGCGCGGATGACAAACGGCGCGCGCGATTGGCAGCAATCCGCGCGGTGCTGAGTCAGTTGGACTATGCCCGCAAGGACGCGCGCGCGCTGGGGAGCAGTGACCCGGCCATCATCGGCGGGCCCGAAATCTGGAATGGGTGAACAGGCGTCAAGGCCGCGCAGCGCCAGAGACCGCAGAGATACGCAAAAGGGCCACCCACCGGGCGGCCCTTTGACTGTGTGATCCGAAAACGATCAGCGTTTCGAGAACTGGAAGCTGCGGCGCGCCTTGCGCTTGCCGTATTTCTTGCGTTCCACAACGCGGCTGTCACGGGTCAGGAACCCGGCCGCCTTGAGCGCGCCACGCAGGGTGGGATCATAAAGCTGCAACGCTTTCGACACCCCATGCTTGACCGCACCGGCCTGACCCGACAGGCCGCCACCGGCGACCGTGGCCATCACGTCGAACTGACCTTCAGTGCCCGACACGGTAAAGGGCTGCTTGAGGATCATCTGAAGCACGGGACGCGCGAAATACTCGTTCATCGGCTTGCCATTGACCACGACCTTGCCTGAACCGGGCTTGATCCAGACGCGGGCAACAGCATCCTTGCGCTTGCCCGTGGCATAAGACCGGCCAAGCGAGTCACGCTCCGGCTCGCGCGGGGCTGCCGTGACCACGGCAGCGGCACTCACACCGCCAGCGACGGCTTCGAGACCTTCGAGGGATTTGATTTCGTCAGCCATCAGTAAGCCACCCGCGTATTCTTGGAGTTCATGGATTTGACGTCCAGCACCTCGGGGCTCTGGGCCTCGTGGGGGTGCTCGCCACCTGCATAGACGCGCAGGTTGGTCATCTGCGTGCGGCTCAGGCGATTGCCCGGCAGCATGCGCTTGACCGCCTGTGTGACGACGCGCTCGGGGTATTTGCCCTCGAGGATCTCACCGGTTGTGCGGGACTTGATACCGCCCGGATGGCCGGTGTGCCAGTAATTCGGTTTGTTGCGCTTGTTGCCGGTCAGCTGCACCTTGTCGGCATTGATGACGATCACGTTGTCACCCATGTCCATGTGGGGGGTAAAGCTGGGCTTGTGCTTGCCGCGCAGGCGCATGGCGATGATCGACGCAAGACGGCCCAGAATAACGCCCTCGGCGTCGATCAGGATCCATTTCTTGTCAATATCTGCAGGCGTTGCAGAGAATGTTTTCATATCAGGCAGAACCTTGTGTTTGGTCTTTGGTCTTGATCAGCTTCGTCCACCCCTCGGGCGGCGCTGATGCGATGGGCGGGTTATAATCAGTTCAATGCGCAGGTCAACCGCCATTTATCCAATTAAGGTTATTAAAAACAATACCTTACAAATTAGGTATCATTTTACCCCAATATTTCGCCCCCGAACACACCCCTCACCGTTCCCAAAATACTCTCGGGGGGTCCGGGGGGCAGACAGCCCCTCGGCTGCAGCCTCATTTGGGAGGGATCGAATAGGTCAGGCTCGCCCGCGCCACCGGCGCGCACATCCCTTCGGAATAGACAAGGACATCCCCCACCGCCAGCACCCGCCCCAGCTTGAGCAGCCGGCATTCGGCGATCAAATCCACCCTCGCCGCCGGCTTGCGCATGAAATCAATGCTGCAATTCGTGGTCACGGCCAGCCCCTCTGGCCCGATCATCGCCAGAATCGCAAGGTAAACCGAGACATCCGCCAGCGCAAA
>JBLRXE010000397.1:0-2706 GCA_047920895.1 Roseovarius sp. | reverse complement strand
TCAAGCGCACCAAGTCCATCGTGGACGTGCCGATTGGCGACGAGCTGTTGGGCCGTGTTGTGGACGGTCTGGGCAATCCGCTGGATGGCAAGGGTCCGATCAAGACCAAGGCCCGCGGTCTGGCCGATGTGAAGGCTCCCGGCATCATCCCGCGCAAATCGGTGCATGAGCCGATGGCAACCGGCCTCAAATCCGTGGACGCGATGATCCCGATCGGGCGCGGTCAGCGAGAGCTGATCATTGGCGACCGTCAGACCGGCAAGACCGCCGTGGCGCTGGACGCGATCCTGAACCAGAAGATCTATAACGAGGCTGCTGGCGACGACGAGAGCAAGAAGCTCTACTGCGTCTATGTCGCCATCGGGCAGAAACGCTCGACCGTGGCGCAGCTGGTGAAGAAGCTCGAAGAGAGCGGCGCGATCAAATATTCGATCGTTGTGGCCGCGACCGCGTCGGACCCCGCGCCGATGCAGTTTCTTGCCCCCTATTCCGCGACCGCGATGGCCGAGCATTTCCGCGACAATGGCCGCCATGCGCTGATCGTTTATGATGACCTGTCGAAGCAGGCCGTGGCCTATCGCCAGATGTCGCTGCTTCTGCGCCGTCCGCCCGGTCGTGAAGCCTATCCGGGTGACGTGTTCTATCTCCACTCCCGCCTGCTGGAGCGGTCGGCCAAGCTGAACGAGGCCAATGGCTCGGGCTCGCTCACCGCGCTGCCGATCATTGAGACCCAAGGTGGCGACGTGTCGGCGTTCATTCCGACCAACGTGATCTCGATCACCGACGGGCAGATCTTCCTTGAGACGGAACTCTTCTATCAGGGTATCCGTCCGGCTGTGAACACCGGTCTGTCGGTGTCGCGTGTGGGCTCTTCGGCCCAGACCAACGCGATGAAGTCGGTCGCGGGTCCGGTGAAGCTGGAACTGGCGCAGTATCGCGAGATGGCGGCGTTCGCGCAGTTCGGCTCTGACCTTGACGCGGCGACGCAGCAGTTGCTCAACCGTGGTGCGCGTCTGACCGAGTTGATGAAACAGGCGCAGTATTCGCCGCTGACCAATGCGGAAATTGTCTGTGTGATCTATGCCGGCACCAAGGGTTATCTGGACAAGATCAAGGTGAATGACGTGGGCCGCTACGAGCAGGGCCTGCTCAAGCACCTGCGCGGCAAACATGCCGATCTGCTGGCATACATCACCAAGGAAGATCCCAAGATCAAGGGTGAAGCCGAGGGCCGTATCAAAGCTGCGCTGGACGAATTCGCCGCTGACTTCGCATAAGGGGGAGATAAGGCAATGCCGAATCTCAAGGACCTGAAAAACAGGATCGCGTCGGTCAAATCGACCCGCAAGATCACCAAGGCCATGCAGATGGTTGCCGCGGCGAAACTTCGCCGCGCGCAGGATGCTGCCGAGCAGGCCCGCCCCTATACCGAGCGTTTCAACGCGGTGATGGGCAAGCTTGCGGCCTCTGTCGGCGATGCGGCAAATGCGCCGCGTCTGCTGGCGGGCACGGGCGAGGACAAGGTGCATCTCTTGGTGGTGATGACCGCCGAGCGGGGCCTCTGCGGTGGCTTCAACGCCAATATCGCCAAGCTGGCCAAGCTGCATGCCGCTGACCTGCTGGCCAAGGGCAAGACGGTCAAGATCCTGACCGTCGGCAAGAAAGGCCGCGATGCGATGCGGCGTGACTATGGTCAGTATTCCGTGGGTCACGTCGACATGAGCGAGGTCAAGCGCCTGGGTTATGCCGATGCGCAGGGGATTGCAGCCGAAGTGCTCAAGCGGTTCGACGGCGGCGAGTTCGATGTCGCGAAGATCTTTTTCTCGCGGTTCGAGAATGTGGTCAGCCAGATCCCGAGCATGCAGCAGGTGATCCCGTTCGACGTGGATACCACGGCGGGCAAGGTCGATACCGACAGCTTCTATGATTACGAGCCCGATGAGCAGGCGATCCTTGCCGATCTCTTGCCGCGTGGGGTGGCGACCGCGATCTTTGCCGCGCTGTTGGAAAACGGTGCCTCCGAGCAGGGCGCGCGCATGTCCGCGATGGACAACGCCACACGCAACGCGGGCGATATGATCGACAAGCTGACGATCGAATACAACCGCTCGCGTCAGGCCGTGATCACCAACGAGCTTATTGAAATCATTTCCGGCGCGGAAGCGCTGTAAGAGAACCGGAGACGAAACATGGCAAATGCAAAAGGCAAGGTGACGCAGGTCATTGGCGCCGTTGTGGACGTTCAATTTGACGGCGATCTGCCAGCCATTCTGAACGCGCTGCAGACCGACAACCACGGCAAGAAGCTGATCCTCGAAGTGGCGCAGCATCTGGGCGAGAACACTGTGCGCACCATCGCGATGGACGCCACCGAGGGCCTCGTGCGCGGTCAGGCCGTGAGCGATACCGGCGCGCCGATTTCCGTGCCGGTGGGCAATGCCACGCTGGGCCGCATCCTCAACGTCATCGGTGAGCCGGTGGACGAGGGCGCGCCGATCAAGGCGACGGAATACCGCTCGATCCACCAGCCTGCGCCAGAGTTTTCCGAGCAGTCGACCGCGTCCGAAATCCTCGTGACGGGGATCAAGGTGGTGGACCTGCTGGCCCCCTATGCCAAGGGCGGCAAGATCGGCCTCTTTGGTGGTGCCGGTGTGGGCAAGACGGTTCTCATCATGGAACTGATCAACAACATCGCCAAGGTGCACT
>JBLRXE010000396.1:0-2706 GCA_047920895.1 Roseovarius sp. | reverse complement strand
AGGTCTCGACCGACCGCAACCCGGTGCATCTCGATGACGCCTATGCGCAGGACACCATCTTTGAGGGGCGCATCGCCCATGGCATGCTGACCGCCGGGTTGATCTCTGCGGTGATTGGCGAGCAACTGCCGGGGCATGGCACGGTCTACATGGGCCAGACCCTCAAATTCCTCGCCCCCGTGCGCCCCGGCGACATGGTCCATGCCGAGGTCGAAGTGATCGGCATCGACCACGGCAAACGCCGCGTGCAACTTGATTGCCGCTGTCTGGTGAATGGCAAGAAGGTGCTGATCGGCGAAGCCACGGTTCTGGCCCCCTCCCGCAAGTTCGACTGACGGCCCTTGCGCGCGCTGCGACCTGATCGCATTCTGCGCCCATGAACGCATCACCCACATGGGGCGTGGTCGCCACGATCAAGGCCCCCACTCGCGACACCCTCACTTTCGCCGCCCATCATCTCGATCTGGGCGCGCACCGGGTGCATGTCTATCTCGACGCCCCCGACCCACAGGCCGAAGCCGCCCTGCGCGCCCATCCCAAATGCCGGGTCATTGTCTGTGACGAGGGCTATTGGCGGCGCAGGTCGCGTCAGGGGCGCCCCGACAAACACCAACCGCGCCAGAGCCTCAATGCCACCCACTGCCTCACCAAACGTCCCCAAGTCGATTGGCTGGCGCATATCGACGTCGATGAATTTCTCTGGTCCGAACTGCCGGTCGCGGATCGTCTGGCGCGGGTCGCGCCAGACCGGATCAGCGCCCGCGTCCGCCCGGTCGAGGCGCTCGCCCCCGAACCTTACAAAATCGACGCCGAACCTTACAGACATTACAAATCCTGCGCCCTCTCCCAGGCCGAAAGACGGGCCCAGACCAACGCCATCTATCCCACCTATGGCCCCTATCTGAACGGCGGGTTTCTCAGCCATGTCGCGGGCAAGGTCTTTGTCCGCACAGGTCTGCCAGAAATCAGTCTTCGCATCCACAATGCGTTTATAAACAAACAGATGGACGACAAAGCTGAGGAGTTACATGAACTGCGCCTCTGCCATCACCACGCCGCCACATGGGATCACTGGTTCGCCGCCTACCGCTACCGCCTGCGCCAAGGTTCCTATCGCGCCGAATTAAAGACCGCCCCCCACTCCGACGGCTATGCCTTTAATATGCATGAGTTTTTTCAGATGCTCGAAGAGGACGGCGGGGAAACCGCCCTGCGCCGCTTCTTCACCGAGGTCTGCACCGCCACCCCGGACCTGCGAAATCGGCTGACCTCTTTCGGACTTCTGCACGCCCTCGATCTCGACCTCGACACCAAGCGCGGGCGCCATTTTCCTGAACACGGTCAAGTGTTTACAAATAAGGTATAATATCCGGAAACCCCACGGGATTCTTGCCGGAAATCCACAGTGCATTGACGCTGACCGCGTTCTCAGGTAAACGCAGCACAGCGGGTCATCCATGTGGAGAACCACAGGCCCATGAGGGGTCCGAACCCGCATCAGACGTACGGGCCATGATTGTGTCCGTAAACTACGGATACACATGATAAAATTTTCCGATCTGACCCTGAATCCCAAGGTGCTGAAAGCCGTCGAAGAGGCCGGTTACGAAACGCCTACCCCCATTCAGGCCGAGGCCATCCCCCACGCGCTGCAAGGCCGCGACGTGCTCGGGATCGCCCAAACCGGCACCGGCAAAACTGCCAGCTTCACCCTGCCCATGCTCTCGCTGCTGTCTCGTGGCCGCGCCCGCGCCCGGATGCCGCGCAGCCTCGTGCTGTGCCCCACGCGCGAACTCGCAGCGCAGGTGGCCGAGAATTTCGATACTTATTCCAAGCACTTGAAGCTCACAAAGGCGCTGCTTATCGGCGGCGTCAGCTTCAAGGAACAGGATAAACTGATCGACAAGGGCGTCGATGTGCTCATCGCCACCCCCGGTCGTCTGCTCGATCATTTCGAGCGCGGCAAGCTCTTGCTGACAGGCGTTCAGATCATGGTCGTGGATGAGGCCGATCGCATGCTCGACATGGGCTTTATCCCTGATATTGAACGGATTTTCAGCCTGACGCCGTTCACACGACAGACGCTCTTCTTCTCTGCCACCATGGCACCCGAGATCGAGCGGATCACCAACACTTTCCTGTCGAACCCCGCCCGGGTCGAGATTGCGCGGCAGGCTACCGCCTCCGAGACCATCGAACAAGGCGTGGTGATGTTCAAACCGTCGCGACGAGACAAGGCTGACAGCGAAAAACGTCATTTGTTGCGTGCCCTGATCGACCGGGAAGGCGATGCGTGCAGCAACGCGATCATCTTCTGCAACCGCAAGATTGATGTAGATGTGGTCGCCAAGTCATTGATGAAACACGGTTATGATGCAGCTCCCATTCACGGCGACCTCGACCAGAGCCAACGCACGCGCACGCTTGACGGCTTTCGTGCAGGCACGTTGCGCTTTCTGATCGCCTCAGACGTGGCCGCGCGTGGCCTCGATGTGCCAGCGGTCAGCCATGTGTTCAACTTCGACGTGCCCAGCCATGCCGAGGATTACGTCCACCGCATCGGCCGCACCGGCCGTGCCGGGCGCAGCGGCAAGGCGTTGATGATCTGCAACCCGCGCGACGAAAAGAACCTCGCAGGGGTTGAGGCCTTGCTTCAAAAGGAAATTCCGCGAGTTGAGAGCCCTGTGACCTTCACCCCCTCGACCA
>JBLRXE010000395.1:0-2746 GCA_047920895.1 Roseovarius sp. | reverse complement strand
AACTTGCCGCCGGAAAAATATGACCAGTGGCGCGACATCGAAATGACATTCAATCCGGAGAGTATGAGGATCAAATGATGCGCTTTATAATGACCCTCCTTGCGGCCCTCACGCTCTGGGCCATGCCCGTGCTGGCGCAGGGCACCGGCCCGCTTCGGATAGAGATCACCGAAGGCGTGATCGAACCGATGCCCTTTGCCGTGCCCGATTTCGTTTCGGACAGCGCGGCCGGTCAGGAACTTGGCCGCAACATCGCCAGCGTGATCGCCGCCGATCTCGCTGGCACGGGGCTGTTTCGCCAGATCCCCAACGCCGCGCATATCAGCCGGATCACCAGCTTCGAGAGTCCGGTGCAATATGCCGACTGGCGCGCGATCAATGCGCAGGCGCTGATCACCGGCGCGGTCAGCACCGATGGCGCTGGGCGCATCATCGCCAAATTCCGCATCTATGACGTGTTTTCCGGTCAGGAACTGGGCGCAGGCCAGCAACTTGTGGGCACGCAGGACGGCTGGCGGCGCATCGCCCACAAGGTCGCCGATCAGGTCTATAGCCGCATCACCGGCGAGGGCGGGTATTTTGACAGCCGTGTCGTCTTTGTCGCCGAGAGCGGCCCCAAGGATCAGCGCGCCAAGCGTCTGGGCATCATGGATTACGACGGGGCCAATGTGCAGTATCTGACCGACAGCGCCAGCATCGTGCTGGCCCCCCGCTTTTCCCCCACCGGCGATCGTGTGCTCTATACCAGCTATGAAACCGGCTTTCCGCGTATTTATGTGCTGGACGTCGCCAGCGTCGGGCGCCGCGAACTGCCCACGCAGGGCGGCACCATGAGCTTTGCGCCGCGCTTTGCCCCCAATGGGCGCACCGTGGTCTATTCCCTGACCCAAGGCGGCAATACCGATCTCTACACGATGGACATCGCAACCGGCGCCAGCACCCGGCTGACCACCGCCCCCTCGATCGAGACCGCACCCAGTTATAGCCCCGATGGCAGCCAGATCGTGTTCGAGAGCGACCGCTCCGGCACCCCGCAACTCTATATCATGTCCGCAGGTGGCGGCGAGGCGCGGCGCATCAGCTTTGGCGAGGGGCGCTATGGCACGCCCGTCTGGTCGCCGCGCGGCGATCTCGTGGCCTTTACCAAACAGTCCAAGGGCCGCTTTCACATTGGCGTCATGCGCACCGATGGCAGCGAAGAGCGTCTCTTGACCGCCTCTTTCCTCGATGAAGGCCCGACATGGGCGCCCAATGGCCGCGTGATCATGTTCACCCGCGAAACCCAAGGGGAACAGGGCCGGGCCAGCCTCTATTCGGTGGACATAACCGGACGCAATCTCAAGGCGGTGCCCACCAGCACCGGGGCGAGCGATCCGTCGTGGTCGCCGCTCCAGAATTGAACCCAAAAGGCCTGCGTTTCCTTGGGGCGCAGGCTGTGATATGGCAGGCCAAGGCAGAAACGAACGGGGCTAAAATGACCTATCTGAGCAAGACACTGATCCTGTGTGCAGGGCTGGCACTGGCCGCCTGTACCAATCCCAACCGATTTGATGACGGCAGCAATGCCGTGGATCTCACCACTGGCGCCGGGGCGGGCTATGCCGGTTCCGCGCAGGACCCGACCTCACCGGCCTATTTCCAACAGGCCGTGGGTGATCGCGTGCTCTTTGCCGTGGACCAATCCACGCTCGGCGCAGCGGCGCAATCCACGCTGGACGGTCAGGCCAACTGGCTGATGACCAACCGCGATTTCAACGCCGTGATCGAAGGCCACGCCGATGAACAGGGCACCCGCGAATACAACCTCGCCTTGGGCGCGCGCCGTGCCAACGCGGTGCAGGAATACTTGATCGGTCGCGGTGTGTCCGCCAACCGTCTGCGCGTCGTCAGCTTTGGCAAGGAACGCCCGATCGAGATTTGCAGCAACGAGGCGTGCTATTCCAAGAACCGCCGCGCCGTGACCGTGCTTGCCGCCGGTCTGGGCAGCTAACCCGGAAAAGAGGGCCGCACCATGCACCGTTTCGCGTTTCTTCTGGCCGCTGGTCTCTTTGTGGCGCCCTACGGGGCGGTTGCGCAATCGGATCAGACGCTGGCCGACATCCGTCAGGAGCTGTCGGTGCTTTATGTCACCTTGCAGCATCTCAAGCGCGAACTCAGCACCACCGGCGGCGCGGGGCAACTCAGCAGCGGTGGCTCGCTGGTGGACCGCGTGAATGCCATCGAGAGCGAGGTGCAGCGCCTCACCTCCAAGACCGAACAGTTGGAATTCCGCATCGACCGCGTGGTGTCCGACGGCACCAATCGTGTGGGCGATCTGGAATTCCGCCTGTGCGAGCTGGAACCGGGCTGTGATATCGCCACGCTGGAGCCGGGCAGCACGCTGGGTGGGGTTGATCCGGTAACGGCGGGCGGTGGTGTTGCCCCCCAACCCACCGCGCCCGGCGCAAGCAGTGGCGCCGCGCCGCAACTGGCCATCGGTGAACGGGATGATTTCGAACGCGCCGAGGCCGCCTTGCGTGCGGGTAACCACACCGAGGCGGCAGCGGGCTTTGCCCGTTTCCTTTCCAACTATCCCGGAAGCCCGCTGTCGGGCCGGGCTGATCTCTTGCGGGGCGAGGCGCTTGAGGCCGCAGGCCAGCAGAGCGAGGCCGCGCGCGCCTATCTCGACAGTTTCAGCGCTGCCCCCGATGGGGATGAGGCGCCCGAGGCGCTGTTTCGTCTGGGCCGCGCGCTGGGCCGTCTGGGC
>JBLRXE010000394.1:0-2747 GCA_047920895.1 Roseovarius sp. | reverse complement strand
GGCCGATGCGATGGCGCGACATAGGGTATCGGCGCACCGAGCGGCGGCGCTTCGGACGAGGGCCTTGAGCTTGGCGAATACCATTTCGATCGGGTTGAGGTCCGGTGAACAGGCGGGCAGGAAGCGCAGCTCTGCGCCGCGCGCTTCGATGGCGGCGCGGGCCTTGGCGTTCTTGTGGACGCTGAGGTTGTCGCAAATCACAATGTCGCCCGTGCGCAGGGTCGGCGCCAGCATCTGTTCGACCCAGGCACAGAAAGCATCGCCATCCATCGCTCCTCGATCAGCATCGGCGCATCGATCCGGTCACTGCGCAGCCCGGCGATGAACGTGTTGTTGCGCCAGTGGCCATGCGGGACAGAACCCACGCAGGGCGCGCCGCGGGCTGCACGCCCGAAGCGCCGGGTCATCTTGGTATCGAAGCCGCTTTCGCTGCGCGGACCTTCGGTTCATCAATGAATACAAGCTTTTCGGGGTCAAGGGCCGTCATCCCTTCGCGCCACTCGGAGCGGGCGCGGGCAATGTCCTCGCGGGCCTGTTCTGCCGCGACCACGGTCTTTTTTTGCGCGTGATGCGGTGGCGGGCGAGCAACCGCGCAACGCTCATCGCCGAGGTCTCGACCCCCGCATCGACCAGCCGGGACACGATCTCGCGCAGGAACAGGTCGGGCTTCTCTTCAAGCCAGCCGAGGATTTCGGGCGCGTGGGCCTCCCGTGCCTCGGAGCGCCGGTCCCCACCCATCGGCAGAGCCTCTGCGCGCCCCTCGCGCTGCCATGTGGCGGCCCATCTGACCGCAGTCGCGCGCGAGATACGCATCCGGCGGCCAGCCGCGCTCGCTGACATGCCCTCATCCAGCGCGGCCACAAACCGCTCGCGCAAATCAGAAGAATATGGCTTCCCCATCCATGCCGACCTCCTTAACGGCAGTCAGTATGAATCAGAAATCAAGCCGGATGGGAATCCCAAGGATTCAAGCTGGTCGTGGCCTGCTCTAACGCCACATGTGCGGCTCGGCAAGTCCCGTCTTGAATCGCTTCCGTAATGGGCATTGTGAAGTCAAGAATCTTTTTTCTACTTAAAATCATACGGTTGACTTGTTCTCGGATATGATCTGGCACGCAAAGACACCTCACCGCAGACGGTCATCGCGGCGTGCCTCGTTGGGTCTTGCTGTTCGTAGAATCTGCGTTCAGGGTCACTTCGCCGGTATCATGCTTCCGTCCGTGGTCGACGCGGGGCCGCCACATCATGCCTGGTCAGTGGGATCTCGCGTGCCTATCTCTAATGGCGTGCTCGTCCCTGCGGGCGGCACAAGCGATTCTACGGCATCGTCGAGACCGCGTCCCGGCGAAGGGACAACGGAGGATCGGGATCATCCCGATCCAATTCAGTGTCAGGTCAGCTTCTGTTCAGACACATGGTGAAATCTGGAGATGTCATGCTGCGGCCAGACGTGGAGGATGCGTCATCTGGAACATCGTGCCATCACGCCACATCCGATGCAGCACGACAGCAAGACGACGAGCGACAGCTACCACGGCGCGCTTCATGCCTCGGCGTTTTGCGACTTGCATGCCCCAAGCCTTGAGCCAGCTTTTTGCCTGCGAATGATAGAGCATGACGGTAGCCGCGCGGAACAAGGCGGTACGGACGTCTCGGTCGCCCGCAGCGCTGATCGCGCCCACCACGTCGCGCTGGCCGGATTGCTCTCGGCGTGGTGTCAAACCGAAGTGTGGCCCGACATCCTTCGAGGACCGGAAACGTGTCGGATCGTCGATCCCTGCCTTGACCTGCAGCGCAACCACGGGGCCAACACCTGGGACGGTCATCATCAACTTGATGATCCGGTCCGCCCGCGCGATGCGGCGCAGCCGGGTCTCGAGCCGGGCCAGTTCACTGCGAAGTGCTGCCTGGCCACGCAGCATCGAGGTGACCATCGCCATGAGCATCTCGTTGCCATCCGCAAGTTCCCTGGCGCGCTCCGGCAACTGGCGTCGCGTGACCTTGCCAAGCTTCAGACCGAACCCCCGAAGAATACCGCGCATCGACAGTTCGATGCTGATCATCGACTTCTGCAGAGTACGGCGCGCCCCGAGCAGCGCCCGCAACTCCTGCGCCGAGACGGACTTGCAGTGCACTGGCCGAAACCAACCCATGCGGATCAGCTGCGCGATGCCAAGCGCGTCGCGCCGATCTGTCTTGATAGGCA
Organism: Roseovarius sp.; assembly: GCA_047920895.1. Classification (GTDB taxonomy): domain Bacteria; phylum Pseudomonadota; class Alphaproteobacteria; order Rhodobacterales; family Rhodobacteraceae; genus Roseovarius. The sequence goes on along the minus strand of JBLRXE010000394.1, from coordinate 541 downwards.
TGGCCTTCAGAGCACCCTTCACCTGACGGGTCTCCATCAGAACAACGTCGAACCCGGCCTCGTACAGATGCCGATGGAGCCACTGAGATAGCGGCCCAGCCTCCAGCCCAACGCAGGCAATTGCAAAGTTCAAATCGCGAAGAAACGCGATCAGTGGTTCTGGTTCGCAGATAACTTTCGCCTCACGCACCACGGTGCCAGATTGGTTCAGAATGCAAATGGCGCAGCTTTCCAGCGACACGTCGATACCGACAAAATGATCCATCGTCTTATCCTCCTCACCAGATCGTTGTCGCCGACCGGGACGGTCGGCCGTGAAAGGACGATAGACATCTCATGGTGGACAACACAGCGAAACGCTGGGCCCGGAAGCGACTCGCCCATTACGGCATCTCGACCACGCCGGAAAGTGGAGGTAATTCAGAGCCATAAAGTTGCTTTCTGATCATTCGATCCGATCCGGATCGATCAGCGCCGCCTGCTCAGTCTCATGTCGCTGTGCGGCATCGGGCGGATCGCGGCGAGCGTTGACGAGCGCGAC
>JBLRXE010000393.1:0-2747 GCA_047920895.1 Roseovarius sp. | reverse complement strand
CGTAGGGCACGGTGTCTAGTCCCGGAATGGGCGGAACAAAGGGCGAGGAGCCGGTGGCGATGGCGATGCGGCGGGCGGTGATGATGTGATCGCCGGCCTTGACCTCGGTCGGCGAGAGGAATGCGCCATATTCGCGGATCACGCGCACGCCCAAGCCTTCGAAGCGGTCTTGGCTATCGACGGGTTCGATCTGAGCGATGACGCCTGCGACATGATCCTTGGCGGCGGCATAGTCCACCTCTGGGCTGTGATCGGCAACGCCATATGGCGCGGCGTGGGATTGGGCATAGGCCGCCTTGCCGCTGGCGATCAGCGCCTTGGAGGGCACGCAGCCGAAGTTGAGGCAGTCGCCGCCCATCTTGTGCCCCTCAAGCAGGATGACGCTCGCGCCCATCTGCACAGCACCCGCCGCGAGGGACAGGCCCCCGGACCCGGCCCCGATGACCAGAAGATCGGTTTTCAATCGTGTCATGTTCAGATTTCCTTTTTGCCGCGCACGGCCTTGAGGATCATCGGCAGCGCCGCCAATGCGCTCAGTCCCAGAATAGGCCCGATGATCTGGGGTTCCCACAAGAGGGAAAGATCAGGGGAGTCGCCCCGGTCAAAGACTTCGCCCAGCCCCACGCCGATCCAGGTAAAGACGATGGCGCCAGGAATGATGCCCAGAACGGTGGTGAAGGCGAAGTTGAAAAAGCGCACGCCGACCAGCGCGGGCAGGAGATTGGCCACGAAAAACGGCACGGCGGGCACCAGGCGCATGAGAAAGAGCACGCTGATTTCATTCTCGTGCAATCCCTCCTTGAGGCGCTTGAGCGTCCCGTCGGTGGTCTCGATCCGGGCCGCGAGGGTCTGTCCCAGACCTGCGCGTGCCGCGAGAAAGATGGCAAAGGCACCCAGCGAGGCGGCGGTCACGTTAAAGCCCGTTCCCAGCACGAGACCAAACAGAAACCCGCCCGTGACCGAGGCCACCGCCGCACCGGGCAGGGAAAAGGCCACGATGACGAAATAGATCGCGATGAAGCTCAGGGCCATCAGGGCGATATTGGCGTCCCTAAAGGCCAACAGTGCCTCGCGGTTGTCGCGGAGCGTGTCGAAAGTGAGGAAATCGCGCAAGGTGACAAAGCCCACCACCGCCACGATCAGGATGATGGCCAGCGGCAGGTGCCGCGCAAGGGAAGGTTTGGCCGGTTTGCTCTCGCCTGTGCTGTGATCCATGGTGTCTCCGGGTCTCGCTCTGGTTCGGGACGTTTGAACCCTAGTTGCACGCTGGGCACGCCCGGCGCCAGTGGCCTCACGCGGGGGTGATCGCGGGTGATGGGATGACGCGGCGTTGACGCGGTGTTATGCGGGGTTTGTAACATTCCCTGGCCGGTTTGGCGCATGTTTTTGTTGCAAATCACTGGCCCGGGGTTTGACACGGGAAAAGGGGGGCTCTATAGGACGGGCTTCGAATAGATATGATCGTTGCGCGATTCCTCAGACGCGTGGCCCAATAGTCGGAGACGGAGCGATGAAACGCACCTTTCAACCCTCGAACCTCGTTCGCAAACATCGCCACGGATTCCGTGCGCGTATGGCAACCAAAGCCGGCCGCAAGATCCTGAACGCGCGCCGTGCCCGGGGCCGCAAGTCGCTCTGCGCCTGAGCGCGCGCGACAGCGAGAAGAGCATGACACCGCCGGAGGCCCCCCGCAGCGATGCTGGGACAATGCCCTCGGCGGTTTTATCATGTGCGCCGTCAGGGTGGACCGTGCTGCGCAAGCGCGCCGATTTTCTGGCGGCGGCACGGGCGCGGCGGCAGGGCACGGGCACCATGCTGGTGCAGGGGCGCGACCGGCGCGATGGCGATGCGGCGATCCGGGTGGGATTCACCTGTTCCAAGAAAGTGGGCAATGCGGTGGCGCGCAACCGTGCCAAGCGGCGGCTGCGGGCGCTCGCGCGCGAGCTCTTGCCCGCCCAAGGCTTGCCCGGCTGGGATTATGTGCTGATCGGCAAGGCGGAAGATACCGGCGCGCGCCCTTATGAGACCCTCAAGCGCGATCTCTCTTATGCGCTGCGCAAGCTGGCGGGGGGAGCATGAGCCCGCTCGCGCATGTGTTGGCGCTGCCGATCCGGGCCTATCGGCTGATCCTGAGCCCCTGGGTGGGCTGGCATTGCCGCTATCACCCGACATGCAGCCATTATGCGCTGGAGGCGCTGGAGAAGCATGGTGCGCTGCGCGGGGGGATTTTGGCGGGCTGGCGCATCCTGCGCTGCAACCCCTGGGGGCAATGTGGGCATGACCCGGTGCCGGAGCCGGAGCGACGTCGCGACCCTGCGGAATAAAAGGTCGAATCGCCCTTTTACCTCGGGGGCATCCATGCAATAGGGAAGCGCCAAACGAGCTGTCCATGGAGAAGTGAAATGGAGATTCGCGAGGCTTTCACCTTTGATGATGTTCTGCTGGTGCCGGCGGCATCCAGTGTCCTGCCGAACACGGCGGATACGCGGACGCGCGTGACGCAATCCATCACGCTCAACATCCCGCTCTTGAGTTCGGCCATGGACACCGTGACCGAGGCGCGCATGGCGATTTCCATGGCGCAATCGGGGGGGATGGGGGTGATCCATCGCAATCTGACCGTCGAGGAACAGGCCCGCGAGGTGCGCCGCGTCAAGCGGTTCGAGAGCGGGATCGTCTATAATCCCATCACGCTCACGCCCGATCAGACGCTGGCCGATGCCAAGGCGCTGCAGGATCGTTACAAC
>JBLRXE010000392.1:0-2755 GCA_047920895.1 Roseovarius sp. | reverse complement strand
GTGGACGAGCTAGAGGCACAGATTGCCGCCCTTGATAATGCGATGGGGCAGGCCACGGGAATGGCGGCGGCCTTTGGTGCGGAACTGGCGCGGGTGCGGGGCGGCTTTGCCAGTGCCGGGCAGGATGTGCAATCGCTGGAGCGGGGGGTGAGCCGTGGCTTGCGCGGGGCCATTCGCGGGGCTATAGCGGAGGGGGACAGCCTGTCGGACAGTCTGCGGCGTCTGGCCACGATCATGGTCAACACCGCGTTCAACGATGCCACGCGCCCGGTGACAGATCAGATTGGCGGGCTGATCTCAAAGGGGATCGGCAGTCTTGTGGGGGGGCTCTTTCCTTTTGCCAAGGGGGCGCCGTTTTCGCAGGGCCGAGTGCAGCCCTTTGCCAATGGGGGCGTGGTGAGCGGGCCTGTGAGCTTTCCGATGCGCGGTGGCACGGGGTTGATGGGCGAGGCGGGGCCGGAGGCGATCATGCCGCTGAGCCGTGGCCCTGACGGGCGGCTTGGCGTGCGGGCGCAGGGCGGCGGGGCCGTGAGCGTTGTGATGAATATCCAGACGCCCGATGCGGAAGGGTTTCGCCGCTCTCAAGGGCAGATCGCGGCGCAACTGGGCCGCGTGATCGGGCGCGGTGGGCGCAATCGCTGAAAAGGAGCAGAACATGGGATTTCACGAGGTCAGATTTCCGGCGAGCCTGAGTTTCGGCTCGCTTGGCGGGCCGGAGCGGTTGACGGATATTGTCACGCTCGCCAACGGGTTTGAGGAGCGCAACACGCCCTGGGCGCAGGCGCGCCGGCGGTATGACGCGGGCGTGGCGCTTCGGTCGCTGGATGATATCGAGGCGCTGATCGCGTTTTTCGAGGCGCGGCGCGGGCAGCTATTCGGGTTTCGCTGGAAGGACTGGACCGATTTCAAATCGGGCCGTGCCAAGGCCGCGCCGGATTACCGCGATCAGGCGATTGGCGTGGGGGATGATGCGACGGTCGCCTTTCAATTGCTGAAATCCTATCGCTCTGGCGATGAGGTGGCAGTGCGGCCTATCGTCAAGCCGGTTAAGGGCACGGTGCGCATGGGGCTCGACAATGTCGAGATGCAGGAGGGGGTGCATTACGAGGTTGATACCGCTACCGGGATCGTCACCTTTTCCGAGCCGCCCAATCGCGATGTCCCGATCACGGCGGGCTATGAATTCGACGTGCCGGTGCGGTTCGATACCGACCGCATTCAAACCAGCCTTGCCAGTTTTCAGGCGGGAGAGGTGCCCAATGTGCCGGTGGTGGAGATCCGGATATGAGGAGGCTGTTGGAGCACCTGAAGACAGGTGTCACCACGACCTGCCGCTGTTGGGCGCTGACGCGCCGCGACGGGGTGGTGATGGGATTCACCGATCACGACCGGCTGTTGACGTTCGAGGGTGTCAAGTTTCGCCCTGATACCGGGCTGAGTGCCTTGGCCTTGCAGCAGACAACGGGGTTGTCGGTCGATAATACCGAGGCCTTGGGCGCGCTCAGCGATGCGGCCATCCGCGAGGCGGATATCGAGGCCGGGCGGTATGACGGGGCGGAGTTGCGTGCGTGGCGCGTCAATTGGCAGGATGTGACAGCGCGCAGCCTGATTTTTCGCGGCACGATGGGCGAGTTGCGGCGCGCGGGCGGGGCGTTCGAGGCGGAGTTGCGCGGGTTGACCGATGCGCTCAATGTGCCGTTGGGGCGGGTCTATCAAAAGGCGTGCAGCGCCATTCTGGGGGATCGGACTTGCACCTTTGATCTGGATACGCCGGGGTATGTTGCGGAGCGCCCCCCGGAGACGGTGGAGGAGAACCGCGTGTTTCGCTTTGCCGAGATGGGCGGGTTCGAGGATGATTGGTTTCGGCATGGCGTGATCCGGGTTTTGAGTGGGGCGGCTACCGGGCTGATCGGGCTGATCAAGCGCGACCGCAGCGACGGCGCAGGGCGGGTGATTGATCTTTGGCATCCGTTTGGGGCGACGGTCGCGCCGGGGGATGCGCTGCGGGTCGAAGCGGGCTGCGACAAGCGCATGACGACCTGTCAGTTCAAATTCGACAACCTGCTGAATTATCAGGGGTTTCCAGACATTCCCGGCGATGACTGGACGATCACGGACCCGACCAAGAGCCCGCGTCTGGATGGCGGGAGCCGCAGATGAGCGGGCAGGGGGCGCGGATTGTCGCGGCGGCCCGTAGCTGGATCGGCACGCCCTACCGGCATCAGGCGGCCTGTCGAGGGGCGGGCTGCGATTGTCTGGGGCTGGTGCGGGGGCTGTGGCGCGAGGTGCGGGGCGCAGAACCGGAACGCCCGCCTGCCTATTCGATGGATTGGTCGGAACCGGCGCGGCAAGAGGCGCTGTGGCAGGCGGCGGCGCGGCATCTGGTGGCCAAGCCCTTGGCCCAAGAGGCGGCAGGTGATGTGATCCTGTTTCGCATGCGCGAGGGGTCAGTTGCCAAGCATCTGGGCGTGGTCGCGGAAGTGGGCGCGCGCGCCAGTTTCATTCACGCCTATTCGGGGCATGGCGTGGTCGAAACCGCGCTGAGCGCCCCCTGGCGACGGCGCATTGTGGCGCGATTTGCATTTCCCGAGGAGGGCTGAGCCATGGCAACCATTCTGTTATCTGCCGCAGGGGCCGCGATTGGCGGGGCGGTGGGGGGCACAGCCCTTGGCCTATCGTCGGTGGCAATTGGGCGTTTTGCCGGGGCTGTCATTGGCCGTTCGATTGACCAACGGCTGTTGGGGCAGGGGTCTGA
>JBLRXE010000391.1:0-2755 GCA_047920895.1 Roseovarius sp. | reverse complement strand
ATCGAGGAACGCAATCAGCGGGTGGAGAACAGCCCCGGCGCGCTCCTTCGCGAACAGAAAAATGCCATGCAATATCTCAATCACCGTTACGGCGTGCCGATCATTGGCTGGCGGCACGAGATGGAGGCGCTGGATCTCGACGCGGCGCTGGATTACTACCGGACCTTCTATGCGCCCAACAACGCCATCCTGATCGTCGCGGGCGATGTGGCCCCTGAGGACGTCCGCGCACTGGCCGAGACCTATTATGGTCCCATTCCCGCAAATCCTGCCTTGCCCGAACGCGCCCGCCCGCAAGAGCCGCCGCAACTGGCAGAACGCCGGATGACGATGCGCGACGCCCGCGTGTCGCAGCCCTATGTCACCCGCTCCTATCTCGCGCCCGAACGCGACAGCGGCGCCCAGCACAGGGCCGCAGCCCTGACCCTGCTCGCGGATATTCTCGGCGGCGGGCAAACCTCGCATCTGACCGAAAAGCTGCAATTCCAGACCCAGACAGCGGTGCAGGTCGGCGCGTCCTATTCAGGCCTGTCGCTGGATGCCACCACTTTTGACCTCTTTGTCGTGCCCGCCCCCGGCGTCACACTGGAACAGGCCGAGGCCGCGATGGACGAGGCGCTTATCACGTTTCTCGAAACCGGCGTGGATGCTGAGCAACTTGAACGTATCAAGATGCAACTCCGCGCCTCGGAAACCTATGCCCGTGACGATGCGGGGGGCTTGGCGCATCGCTATGGGCAGGCGTTGACTCAAGGTCTGACAGTGGCCGATGTGCAGGAATGGCCCGCGATCCTTCAGGCCACCACCGCGGAAGACATCATGCAGGCCGCGCGCGAGGTGCTGGACCGCACCCAATCTGTCACAGGCTGGCTTATGGCACCGGAGGTCACGCAATGATCCGTTTTGTTCTGAGTTTCGTTCTGCTGCTGGCTGCCATGCCCGCACGCGCCGAAATCGACGTCCGGGAAATCACCACCCCCGGCGGGCTTGATGCCTGGCTGGTCGAGGATCACTCGATCCCCTTCGTGGCGCTGGAATTGCGCTTTCGCGGCGGCGGTTCGCTCGACCCCGAGGGCAAGCGCGGCGCGACCAACCTCATGGTCGGCCTGCTCGAAGAAGGCGCCGCCGAGATGGACGCGCAGGGCTTTGCCCGCGCCTCCGAATCCCTCGCCGCCAATTTCAACTATTCGGTCAATGACGACCGCGTCAGCGTCTCTGCCCGGTTCCTGACCGAAAACCGCGATCAGGCGGTCGATCTCTTGCGCGCCAGCCTGGTGCAGCCGCGCTTTGACCCCGACGCGATCGAGCGTGTGCGCGCACAGATCCTGTCGATCATCAGCTCTGCGCAAACCTCCCCTCGGGCGATCCTTTCGCGTGCTTTCGACAGCCTTGTGTTCGGCGATCACCCCTATGGCTCGTCGCTCGACGGCACCGCCGCGAGTGTCGCAGCCCTGACCCGTGACGATATCGTAGCCGCCCATCGGGACGCGCTTGCGCGGGACCGGCTCTATATCTCTGCGGTGGGCGACATCACCGAGGCAGAGCTTGCAACCCTCCTCGACCACCTGCTTGGCGATCTGCCCGCAACCGGCGCGCCTCTGCCGGAGGCGGCCACGCCCAATCTGCCCGGCGGCGTGCAGGTCAAGGATTTTGCCACCCCGCAATCCATTGTGGCCTTTGCCCAACCGGGTATTGACCGCGATCACCCCGATTTCTTTGCGGCCTATATCCTCAACCATATCCTCGGCGGTGGCGGGTTCGAGAGCCGTCTGATGACCGAGGTGCGTGAAAAACGCGGGCTGACATATGGCGTCTATTCCTATCTCGCCGACAAGGACGCGGCCCAACTCTGGATGGGGTCCGTCGCCTCGGCCAATGACCGCGTCGCCGAGGCCATAGCCGTCATTCGCGACGAATGGGCGCGCCTCCACAACGAGGGCGTGACCCCCGAAGAACTGGACAATGCCAAGACCTATCTGACCGGCGCCTACCCTTTGCAATTCGAGGGCAACGGTCCCATCGCCTCTATCGCCGTGGGCATGCAGATGGAGGGGCTGCCGACCGATTACATCACCACCCGCAATGACAAGGTGAACGCCGTCACGCTCGAGGACATCAACCGCGTCGCGCGCGACCTCCTTGATCCCGAGACGCTGACCTTTGTGGTGGTGGGTCAACCCGTGGGGCTGGAAAGCACGATCAACTGACCCCGCCGCCCTGACGCAATCCCACCCGCGTCAGGGCCGCATCCAGCGGCGCGAAGTCTGGCAAGTTCAACCGCATCGGCAGGCTTAACACCCTGCGCCGAAACGCCTCTGGCAGACGCACGGCATCCTCTTCCGTCGTGACCAGTTGCGCGGCCCTCAGATACGCCTCCCGCTCCAGCCGCGCGAGCAGACCCGGCCCATAGGCTTCCTGCGTCGCCAGGGCTTCGCAGCGCACCGGCTCTGCCCCGAGGCCACGCAACGTGGCAAAGAACAGCCCCGGATCTTCGCCCCCCGCAAAGGCCAACAGCCGCGCCCCTGTCCAATCCATGCCGGTGGCGAGCGGTTGCAACTCTCCCGGTATCCGGGGCATGTCCAGCCGCGCGCCCCAAAGCTGTGCAAAGCGCACCTGCGCGGCACGCGGCCCTACCGTCAGCATGAGATCGACCCGCGCCAACCCCGCCGCCAGCGGCTCCGCCAGCGGTCCCGCCGGGCGGCAGCGCCCGTTGCCAAAACCCCGCACCGCATCGACCACCCCGATGGACAGATCC
>JBLRXE010000390.1:0-2761 GCA_047920895.1 Roseovarius sp. | reverse complement strand
CCCATGGCCCGCAGCCGGTAAAACGTGCGCCCGCCACTTTCGGCGCGTTGAATAACCCTTTGTTTGCCATCGAGAAAATCGCCAAACCGTCCCGACAGCCGGTCCCATTCCGCGCGCGCCACCTCAGCCGAATCGTAAGCCCCCAGTTGCGCCAGCCGTGTCCCAAGCGGGATCGTATCCGCGTCCACCTCATCCGAGGGTGCAGATCGCGCCGCCGCCACCGCCATTGCCACCGCCTCGGACACCGAGGTCAGGGACGCAGGCCGCGCGCGCGGGCGCACAACCTGCGCAAGCCCGACATCTTCACCCTCAGGCACCTCGACCGCATCGGCCCCCGTCACCTCTTTCTCGAGCGGGACCAAGGGCGCCGCCCCCGCCGCAATCTGATCCGCAAGGGCCAGAATTGAGGCGTTCTGCACTTCCTCCGGCGCGGCTTGCGGTGCAGGTTCTACCATCTCCGCACGCGGCGCGACCTCTGCCGCCTGCGTCAGCGGAGCCACATCCTCAAGCGACAATTCCAGCGGCGGGGGCGCCAGAACCAGCCGATCCGCAGGCGCCGCCGCCGTGCCTTCGGCCGCCACGGCATTGACCGCCAATCCCTGATTGGCTGCCGCATCGCCGCCGGGATCGGTGGGCGCCTCGCGCATCGGCCCCTCCGTCGCGCGCACCACCGGCACGCCCGAAACATCGCGCATCACCATCTTGGTGCCCCACACAACAACGCCCGCCAGCAGCGCAAGCGAGAGCGCCGCGCCGGTCAGATTGGTCAGCCTGACAAAGAACTTCGCCCGCTCACGCCCCGGTTCGGGCCGCGCATAATGCATATCTGCCATGTCCGCCTCTCGCTCTCCGGCGATACATGGCCGCCGGGGATGGTTTCTTCTGCCTCACCCCCGGCTTGGTGCGTTAACGCATCTCTTCCGCTGGAGTGACACCAAGAATACCAAGCCCTGCGGAAATGACAACGGTTACAGCACGCGCAAGGGCGATTTTCGCCTGTGATGTGGCCAAATCGCTCTCCTGGATGAACCGCAGCGACGCATCGTCATTGCCCCGGTTCCACAGCGCATGCAGATCGGACGCAAGATCATAGAGGTAAAACGCCACGCGGTGCGGCTCATTGGTGCGCCCGGCAATCTCGACCAGACGCGGCCATTCGGCGATCTTGCGCGCCACCGCCAATTCCGCCTCATGGGTCAGCCCCGACAGATCGGCACCCGCCAACGTGGCATCCTCCACCGCAATCCCGGCCTCTGCGGCCTTGCGCAGCACCGAATTCACCCGCGCATTGGCATATTGCACATAAAACACCGGGTTATCCTTGGACTGCTCCAGCACCTTGTCGAAATCGAAATCGAGGGGCGCATCGTTCTTGCGCGTGAGCATGACAAAACGCGTCACATCCGCGCCCACCTGATCCACCACGTCACGCAGCGTCACAAAGGTGCCCGCGCGCTTGGACATCTTGAACGGCTCGCCGTTCTTGTAGAGTTTGACCAACTGGCACAGCTTGATATCGACCGGCACGCGGCCATTCGACAGCGCCGATACCGCAGCCTTCATACGCTTGACATAGCCGCCATGATCCGCGCCGAATACGTCAATCAAGAGGTCGAACCCCCGGCTGATCTTGTCATAGTGATAGGCAATATCGGGCGCGAAATAGGTCCAGCCGCCATCCGATTTCATGATCGGGCGGTCGACGTCATCGCCATGTTCGGTGGATTTGAACAGCGTCTGCTCGCGCGGCTCCCAATCCTCGGGCATCTTGCCCTTGGGCGGTTCCAAAACACCGCGATAGATCAAGCCCTTGCTGCGCAAATCCTCAATCGCCGCCTCGATCAGCCCCGTGCCATAGAGCGACTTTTCCGAATAGAACACGTCCATCTCGACGCCAAGCGCCTTGAGGTCCTCACGGATCAGCGCCATCATCCGGTCGGTGGCGAAATCGCGGATCGGCTCCAGCCAGACCGCCTCGGGCTGGCCCACATAGGCCTCGCCCACTTCAGCCTTGAGCGCCTCACCCACCTCGATCAGGTAATCGCCCGGATAGGTGCCATCGGCAAAGGCCACCGCCTGCCCATGCGCCTCAAGATACCGCAGATAGACCGACCGCGCGAGCACATCGACCTGCGCGCCGCCATCGTTGATGTAATATTCGCGTGTGACGTCATAGCCCACATAATCCAACAGCCGCGCCAGAGCATCGCCAAAGACCGCGCCGCGCGTATGGCCCACATGCAGCGGCCCGGTGGGATTGGCGCTGACATATTCCACATTCACGCGCTTGCCCGCCCCAAGGGTCGTGCGGCCATATTGCGTGCCCAGGGTCAGCGCCGCGTGCACGACTCCCTGCCAGACCGCCGGGGCCAGCCGCAGATTGAGAAACCCCGGCCCCGCCACCTCGGCGCTCTCGACCCGTGCATCCTGGGCCAGCCGCGCCGCAAGCGCATCCGCAATCTCACGCGGCTTGAGGCCCGCAGGCTTGGCCAGCACCATCGCGGCATTGGTCGCCATATCGCCATGCGCCGCATCGCGCGGCGGCTCGACCGTCACACTGGCCAAATCCAGCCCCTCGGGCAACTGGCCCGCCGCCTGCATCCCGGCCAGCGTTTCCAGCACGAGGTCGCGCATATCGGTAAAGAGGTTCATCAAAGCTATCCTTGCTGCCTTGCGGTCGGGTTATCCAACGGCGCGCGGCGCGTCAATCACAAGCGGCGCAAACCGTCACGCTCGACGCCCGCAGGCCGCCCGCCTCGGC
>JBLRXE010000389.1:0-2768 GCA_047920895.1 Roseovarius sp. | reverse complement strand
CGGGGTGAAGCCTGGTTTGTCCAGCGTCGCATACCATTCCGGGATAGCCGGTGCGGTAAACGCGCTGCCGAGGGCCGCCGCTGCGAAGCTCGCCACCAGGAACCCGGCGAGGCCAAGAATGGTGGCGCGGTCCGTGGCGTGGCCCACGCCTGTAAAGGCAAGGCTGCCGTGCAGCGAGCCGCGCAATCCGGCATAGTGAAAGGGGGCGGCGCGCATCTTGTCGAGGAACCGCGCGGCGGCGACCATCGGCCCCATGGTATGCGAGGACGAGGGGCCAATGCCCACCTTGAACATATCGAACACGGATAGAAACATGTGGCGCGCTCCCTGATCGCGGGTCTTATCGCCGCTTGCCCCTTCATCTACTTGTCCGAAAGCGACGCTTCAAGGGTGGCTCCTTGCCATGTGATCGGATCAGGTGGCGCTGCCTTCGGGCGGATCGCAATAATCAGGCGCGGTGAAGGGGCGCGCACCCAAACCTTCGGCGGCGGCCACGCGGTGGGTGGCGGGCCGGGATTCCAGATGTTCCAGCAGGCGGGTGAGGCGCGGCCAATCGCCTGCGTCATAACCGCCGCGCGCGCCCTCGGGATAGAGCGCGCGCCACCGCATGAGACAGGCGAGGTAGTAATCGAGCACCGAGGGGCTCTCGGGGGAAAACCACGGCGCGGCGCGGGTTTCGAGCATATCCAGACAGTCGGCAAAACGCGCCTGCATCGTGCTGCGCAAGAGGTCCTGTGCGCCTGCGTCGGCACCTGCGTATTTCTCGGGATAAAAGCTCATGCGCAGCGCGGTGTGGGCTGTGTTCGACAAGAAGAACAGCCATTTGAGAAAATCGCCGCGCGCGGGCGCCCCCGGCGTTGGCGCAAGCTGCCCGTGACGGTCGGCGAGCCAGAGCAGGATAGCGCCGGTCTCGAAGATCGCACCCTCGGGCGTTTCCAGCGTGGGGATCAGCCCGCCGGGATTGAGCGCCAGATAGGCCGGGGCCGCCTGCGCCTGTTTCGCGCGATCCAGCAGCGCCGTTTCATAGGGCACGCCCAACGCCTCAAGCGTGAGGCGCACGATCACCGAGGCGTTGTCGGGGGCGTAATGCAGGCGATACGTCGCGGTCATCGGACACTCTCGGGCCGGGGGATTTTGAGTATTTAGAGAACGATGAAACGCAGGCTCAGTCCTTGGGGCCGACATTCTCGGCAAAGGATTTGGTGAAGGCGGCCTGTTGCTCGGCGCTGGCCTCGGTCTGGTTCAGCGATTTCCAGTCGTCATAGGGCACGCCATAGAACATCTCGCGCGCGTCGTCCTTGGACATCTCGATGCCACGGGCATTGGCGGCCTCTTGATACCAGCGGCTGAGACAGTTGCGGCAGAAGCCTGCGAGATTCATCATGTCGATGTTCTGCACATCGGCGCGTTTTTCCATCAGATGCGCGCGCAGGGCGCGAAAGGCGGCGGCCTCAAGCTCGGTTCTGGTCTGGTCGTCCATGGTGTCTCTCCTTTCGGGATGGGTCAGAGGCCGATCTGGGCGGCGACCTCTTGCAGGATGGGGGCGAGGCGGAGCGCCCAGGCGGTCTGTTGCGCGGGCGTCCCGATCAGGTCATTACGCAGCTCAATCAGCACATTGGGCCGCTCATGGGCGATGGCATGGCGCGCGATGGCATCGCCGGGCAGATGGCCGGAATAGGGCTCGTTATCCCCGACGCAAAGGTCAGGCTCTTGGTTGAGGCGCGCCAAAAGCGGCTTGGCCAGTCGCGCGTCGGCGGCATAGAGCAGGCCGATATGCCAGGGCCGGGGCGGGCGGCCGCGCAATTGCGGCGTGAAACTGTGGATCGAGACAATGACCGTATCGTCGCGGCGCGCGGCCAGTTCGGCCAAGGCGGTGTGATAGGGGCGGTAGAGCCGGTTGAGGCGGCGGTCGATATCCTCGGGGGCGGGGTGGCGATTGCCGGGGATGATCGTGCCGTCATAGAGGCGCATGACAAGGGTCGGGTCATCCTCGCCCCGGTTTGGGTCAATCACGAGGCGCGAGAAATTGCTGAGGATGGCGGGGCCATTCAGCGCCTCGGCGAGCGCGCGGGTCACACCGGCGGCGCCCACGTCATAGGCGATGTGGCGGGCCATGTCGGCGGGGGCCACGCCAAGACAACCGCCGTTGACGAACTCCGGCACGCAATTGCTGGCGTGATCACAGGTCACGAGCCAGCGCTCTGGGCGGTCCTGCCCGTCGATCTGAAAAGGGTGATACATCATTGGCTTGGTTTTTCCTGTCATCGTCCTTTAGAACAGTTGCGGGACAATGTGAATTGCGCGATAAGGCGCGAAAAGGTGATGTTAGCGTTAACATTGCTGACGAAACAAGAGATGAAGGACGCATGAAATGAGACGCAACCGCAATGTCAAGATCGTGGCCACGCTGGGCCCGGCCTCGTCCGATTATGATACGATCCGTGCGCTGCACGAGGCGGGGGCGGATGTGTTTCGTCTCAACATGAGCCATGGCACGCAGGCCGATATCGCCGAGCGGCACCGGATCATCCGGCAGGTCGAGGCGGATCTGGACAGCCCGATTGCCATTCTGGGCGATTTGCAGGGGCCGAAACTGCGCGTGGGGGTCTTTGCCAAGGGTGAGGAAGAATTGATCGCCGGGGCGGCGTTCCGACTCGACCTGAACGAGGCCGAAGGCGATGTGCGCCGCGTCTGCCTGCCGCATCCCGAGATTTTCGCGGCGCTGGAACCGGGGGCGAACCTGCTGGTCAACGATGGCAAGATCCGCC
>JBLRXE010000388.1:0-2777 GCA_047920895.1 Roseovarius sp. | reverse complement strand
ATCCTCAAGGCGGTCAAGCGGGATTACCCGGATGTGCCGGTGGTGATCATCTCGGGCCATGGCAATATCGAGATTGCGGTCGCGGCGATCAAGCAGGGGGCCTATGATTTCATCGAAAAGCCGTTCAACATTGATCAGCTGATGGTGGTGATCCGGCGCGGCATGGAAACAAGCCGGTTGCGGCGGGAAAATCAGGCGCTCAAGCGGCGCGAAACCGCGCCGTCGGAGATGCTGGGCGAGGCCGCGGCGTTTCGGGCGCTGATGGGGCAGTTGGACAAGGTTACGAAATCGAACGGGCGGGTGATGCTGTCCGGCCCGGCGGGATCGGGCAAGGAACTGGCTGCGCGCTATATCCATGCCAATTCGGCGCGCGCCTCGGCGCCGTTCGTGACGGTGGGTTGCGCCTCGATTGCATCCGAGCGGATGGAGGAGGTGCTCTTTGGTCGCGAATCCGACGAGAGCGGCGTGGTGCCGGGCCTCTTGGAGGAGGCCAACGGCGGGGTGGTCTATTTCGACGAGGTTGCCGACATGCCGATGGGCACGCAGTCGAAGATTCTGCGGGTGCTGGTGGAGCAGACATTCTTGCGGGTGGGGGGGAGCAGCAAGATCGAGGTGGACCTGCGGGTCATCTCCTCGACCAGCCGGGATCTGGAAGCGGAGATTGCCGCCGAACGGTTCCGCCGCGAGTTGTTCCACCGGCTGAATGTGGTGCCGATCGCGGTGCCGAGTCTGGAGGAACGGCGCGAGGATATTCCGGCGCTGGCCGAGCATTTCATCGCCATGTTCCACAAGACCCAAGGGCTTGCGTTGAGGCCCCTCAGCGATGAGGCGGCGGCGCTGTTGCAGACGATGCGCTGGCCGGGGAATGTGCGGCAGTTGCGCAACGTGATGGAGCGGGTTCTGATTCTGGGCGAGGGCAATGGCCCGATCACCGCGCGCGAACTGCCGAGCGAGAGCAGCGTCCCGGTGGATGCGGGGCGCGTGGTGCTGTCGGGGGCGATTGCCACGATGGCGCTGCGCGAGGCGCGCGAGGCGTTCGAGCGCGAGTATCTGCTGACGCAGATCAACCGCTTTGGTGGCAATATCAGCCGGACGGCGGAATTCGTCGGCATGGAGCGCAGCGCGCTGCACCGCAAGCTGAAGTCGCTCGGCATTGTGACGGGCGCCAAGGGAACGGGGCGCGGCGATGAGGACGAGGATACGCAGGTCTTTGGATAAGCTGTTTCGAAATCTGCGCGCAAGCCGGGAAACTATCCGCACCCCGCCCCCGGCGCGGAATATTTGTCGCGCACGGTCCGTCGGGTTGGGCGATGCGTCTTATTCATGCAAGGGAATGTGTAACGCGGGCTGGTGTCTTGTGATCCGTTTGATCGTCGCCTAGGTAATCCGGCAGGAAACCGAGGGAATACAACCATGTTTGACAGGATCAGAAAACTGGGTCTGGCGGCGGCGCTGACCCTGGCGCCGATGGCGGCGATGGCGCAATTGGGGCCGCTTGTGGACCCCGAGGGCGTGGCGCAGGCGCAGGCCGAACAAGAGGCGATCGTGCTCGATATTCGCTCTGGGGCGGCCTATCAGGCGGGGCATATTCCGGGGTCGATCCCGGCGCCCTACAGGCTGTTTCGTGGACCGGCGGAAAATCCCGGCCAGATGGTGCCCGAGGAAACGATGACCGAGGTGTTGCGCGGATTGGGCATCGCGGCGGGGCGGCCCGTCGTGGTGGTGCATCAGGGCAGCGACCAGACCGATTTTGGCGCGGCGGCGCGGGTTTATTGGTCGCTCAAGTCCAGCGGCCTGACCGATCTGGCGATCCTGAACGGCGGCATGAACGCCTGGCAAAAGGCGGGCAAGCCGGTGGACACGGGCGCCGCAGGGGCGATCACTCCGAGCGACATCACCGTGACCTATGATCCGACCTGGACCGCCACGCGCGCAGATGTGAAGGCGATCATCGAGGGCAAGGACAGCGCCGAGTTGATCGATGCGCGCCCCGAAGCGTTCTGGAAGGGCGAGGCCAAACATGCGGCGGCGGCCAAGCCCGGCACCTTGCCGCAATCGCGCTATTTCACCCATGACCGCTGGTTCGGGCAGGATGAGCCGACGCTGATCAAGCCGGACCTGATCCGCGAATTGACCAAAAAGAACGGGTTCGATCAGGGCGACCGGCTGGTGTCGTTTTGCAATACCGGGCATTGGGCCGCGACCAACTGGTTCGCGTTGAGCGAGGTGGCGGGTATCGAAGGCGTGCGGATGTATCCCGAATCTATGGTCGGCTGGTCGAATGCGGGTTATGACATGGCCAATGTGCCGGGGCTGTTCCAGAATCTGCTGAACAAGATCACCGGCAAATACTAAGCCGAACAGGAGCCCCGCGTGAGCCAAGCCGCCTCTGCCGCGATCCCGTCCTCACCCGGCGCTGCGTCGCGCCTTATGGCCTTGGTCGCGGTGGCGGCGGTGGTTCTGGCGGTGGCCCTCTTTGCGGGGCCGCGCTTTGGCCTTTTGCTGTTGATCGGCCTTGGCTTTGGGCTGACGCTGGAGGGGTTCCGCTTTGGCTTTACCGGCCCATGGCGGCGGATGATCCTTGAGCGGGATGCCTCGGGGCTGGTGGCGCAGCTCCTTTGCATTGCCATCGTGGCCAGTGTCGCCTTTCCGCTGCTGGCGGCGAATGGTGCCGAGTTGAAGGGCGCTCATGCGCCCATCGGCGTGGCGATGATCGGCGGCGCGTTTGTGTTTGGTGCGGCCATGCAGATCGTGCTGGGCTGTGGATCGGGCACGCT
>JBLRXE010000387.1:0-2781 GCA_047920895.1 Roseovarius sp. | reverse complement strand
CGCGGCGGGGGTTTTTTTCCTTGCCCATGACTTACTTCCGCTTCGCTTTTTTGTCGGCGGCATGACCGTAATAGGTCCGGGTCGGCGAATATTCACCGAACTTCTGACCGATCATGTCTTCGCTGACGTTGACAGGGATATGCTTGTGGCCGTTGTAGACGCCAAACGTGAGACCCACGAATTGCGGCAGGATCGTCGAGCGACGCGACCAGATCTTGATGACTTCATTGCGCCCCGACTCACGCGATGCTTCTGCCTTTTTCAAGACATATGCATCGACAAAGGGGCCTTTCCATACAGAACGTGCCATGTGTTAGCGGCCCTTCTTCTTGGCGTGACGCGAGCGCACGATGAGATCCTGCGACGCCTTGTTCTTGTTGCGGGTGCGCGCGCCCTTGGTGGGTTTACCCCAAGGCGTGACCGGGTGGCGACCACCCGAGGTCCGGCCTTCACCACCACCATGGGGGTGGTCGATCGGGTTCATGACCACACCACGCACAGAGGGGCGAATACCCTTGTGGCGCATACGGCCAGCTTTGCCGTAATTCTGGTTCGAGTTGTCGGGGTTACTGACGGCACCGACGGTGGCCATGCATTCCTGACGCACAAGACGCAGCTCGCCCGAGCTCAGACGGATCTGGGCATAGCCGCCATCGCGGCCCACGAATTGCGCATAGGTGCCAGCGGCGCGTGCAATCTGCCCGCCCTTGCCGGCCTTGAGCTCGATGTTATGAATGATCGTGCCGATGGGCATGCCAGAAAACGGCATCGCGTTGCCCGGCTTGATGTCGGCCTTGGCCGAGGCAACAACCTTGTCGCCAATCGCCAGACGCTGCGGCGCCAGGATATAGGCCTGCTCGCCATCTTCATATTTGATCAGCGCGATGAACGCGGTGCGGTTCGGGTCATATTCGATCCGTTCCACGGTTGCCGAGATGTCGAACTTGGTACGCTTGAAATCGACGATACGATAGAGGCGTTTCGCCCCGCCGCCTTTGCGACGCATCGTGATCCGTCCGGTATTGTTCCGGCCGCCATGCTTGGTCAAACCCTCAGTAAGGGATTTGACCGGACGTCCTTTCCACAGCTCCGAACGGTCGATCAGCACCAGCCCACGCTGGCCCGGCGTCGTCGGCTTATACGACTTGAGTGCCATGCTTTCTGTCTTCCGTTTGCTTGCGGCGGGATACCCCGCCTGTGTTGTAGCCCCCCGAAGGTGGCCAAGGTATGAGGCCCCGTAGGTCCCCGGTTAGAGTTGTTCCTGCGAACAACAGCGAAGCCCCGGACGAATCCGGGGCCTTGCGGATGGGCTCTGATAAGGGAGGCGGCGTTGGCGGTCAAGGGGGCGTGCGAAATCGCGCAGCAAAACAGGTCATGCGCCCGCCATTAGACACAGATCAAGGCCCCCCCGCCGGCAAGGTGTAAACTGGGTCCCGCAAGTAACAAGACAGCGACGACCCGCGTGCTGCCCAAAGGGTGCCGCGATGCGTCCGCACAAGGGAGACCAGCCATGACCAAACCCACGACGAAAACCAGCGCCAAGCCCGAAACCGATGCCCTGTCCGCCGCCATGGTCGCCGGGCATCCCGCAGCCCGGATGTGGCGCGATATCATGGCCGAAAGCGCCCGCTTCGTGTCCGAGCGCCTGCAGAACGATCTCGAGACCCAAAAGGCGTTGCTGCGTTGTCAGAGTCCGGCCGATCTGATGCAGCTGCAATCGGAGTTTTTCCGCAAGGCAATGGAGCAATACACCTCGGAGGCGCAGCGCCTGTTCGAAATCATGACCGAGGCCACGGAAGACACCGTCAAGGACATCAAGACCAGCACCAAGCGCGGCTATGACGACGTCCCCGTGTGAGCCACCGCGCGAAGCAAAGCTCCCCCAGACTCCCGCACCGGAACAAGAGTTCCCGTTGTCCGTCAGATGACACCGCAAGCGGGCAACAGACCAAAAAACCCCGGCCACCTTTCGGCAGCCGGGGTTCAATTCCGTAGGGACGGGGTCACCCCGACCGTTTCAGAGACCCGTGGTCACGTCGATTGTGTTGCCTTCGGCAAGGGTCACATAGGCCTTCTTCACGTCATTCCGACGGCCAAGCTGGCCCCGGAACCGCTTTTGCTTGCCCTTGGTGATCGTCGTGTTCACGGCCTTGACCTTGACCCCAAAGAGCGCCTCGACGGCCTCCTTGATGGCCGGCTTGTTGGCGTCCATGTGGACTTCGAACACAACCGCCCCACTTTCCGAGACCATGGTGGCCTTTTCAGTGATGATCGGCTTGCGGATCACATCGTAATGCTCAGGTTTTGCGGTCATTTCAGACGAGCCTCCAGTGCTTCGACACCCGCCTTGGTGATCACGAGCGTGTCACGCTTGAGGATGTCATAGACATTTGCGCCCATCGACGGCAGCACATCGAGGCCCTCGATATTGGCTGCGGCACGGGCAAATTCGGCATTCACCTGTGCGCCGTCGATCACCAGCACACGCTTCCAGCCGAGGTTCTTGACCTGTTTGGCCAACTCCCCCGTCTTGCCGTTCGACGATGCCTCTTCGAGGATCACAAGCGCGCCCGCTTTGGCCTTGGCCGAGAGTGCGTGCTTGAGACCCAAGGCGCGGACCTTCTTGGGCAGGTCGTGGGCGTGGCTCCGCGGGGTCGGACCCTTGTAGATACCACCGTGACGGAAGATCGGCGCGTTCTTGTCACCGTGGCGTGCGCCGCCGGTGCCCTTCTGGCGATAGATCTTCTTGGTGGAATAGCTGGTTTCCGACCGGGTCTTGAC